>CAMDSG010000019.1 GCA_945907055.1 Bifidobacterium breve
TTTTAATCGAGTCTTACTTGAGCCTTACTTGGTCGAAGATGGAGTGATCATGAGAATTGGAATTCTGACCGGAGGTGGCGACTGCCCGGGTCTCAATGCCGTTATTCGAGCGGTAGTTCGAAAAGGCGAGGGCCAATACGGCCACGAGATCATTGGGTTTCTCCATGGTTGGCGAGGAGTCATGGAGAACGAATCGATCCCGCTAACAATCGCCGGCACTCGCGGGATTCTTGCGCGCGGCGGAACAGTCCTTCTCTCCTCTCGCACCAATCCATTCAAGACCGATGGCGGAGAAGCAAGGTTAAGAAAGACTCTCGATGAGATGTCAATCGATGCTCTCATTGCAATCGGTGGTGAGGACACTCTCGGGGTGGCAGCGCGCTTATTCGAGTCCGGTCTGCGAGTAGTTGGAGTTCCAAAGACGATCGACAATGACCTCGCAGCTACGGATGTCACCTTTGGTTTTGATACTGCCGTACAGACAGCAACGGAGGCGATCGACAGGCTCCGCACAACGGCGGAGAGTCATGACCGGGTCATGGTTGTGGAGGTAATGGGGAGGCATGCAGGTTGGATCGCTCTCCACTCTGGAATGGCGGGGGGTGCCGATGTGATCCTGATCCCGGAGCGCCCATTCGATATTGATGAAGTAGTTGCTTACTTGACGAGCCGCCATTCGTCCGGGCGTCGCGCGTCTGTGATCGTGGTAGCGGAGGGGGCGACCGCGTTGGAGGGCACGCTTGAGACGATTACCGGCGAGACCGATGACTTCGGGCATGCTCGTCTTGGTGGGATCGGCAACAGGCTCACCGAGGAGATTGAGCGGCGCACCGGTTGGGAGACTCGTGCGACGATCCTTGGCCATGTGATTCGTGGCGGTACCCCGACCGCTAATGATCGACTCCTCGCTACCCGCTTCGGTCTAGCGGCTATTGATGCAGTGCAGGCGGGTGAATTTGGGTCCATGGTCGCGCTGCGGGGTACTCAGATCGTGAGGGTTCCCCTCGCAGAGGCCGTCGCCACACTGAAGACTGTTCCAGAAGAACGGTACGCAGAGGCTGAAGTATTTTTTGGTTGAGTAATTCGGTGCCTGTAAGCGGCTACGGTCATGGACGTGTCTAGCGCCCTTGAAGACCTATTGATCCTCTTAGACCTCGAGCAGCTTGAGGTCAATCTCTTCCGTGGTGTCAGCCCGGATGAGCAGCAGCAGCGCGTATTTGGGGGACAGGTCGCCGGTCAGGCGTTGGTCGCTGCAGGGCGCACGGTTGAGGCCAGCCGCGCTCTTCATTCACTGCACTCCTACTTTCTGCGCCCAGGCGACCCCGCTGTTCCGATTATCTACGAAGTAGATCGCATTAGGGATGGAAGGTCGTTTACTACTCGTCGAGTTGTTGCCATTCAGCACGGTCGCCCGATCTTTAATCTCAGCGCATCGTTCCAAATCAGAGAAGAAGGCCCCGAGCATCAAGATGAGATGCCCGACGTCCCTGGTCCGGAGACGCTCCTACCGTTTCAGGAGCAGATTGCTCCCTATGCCGATCGCTTCGGCCCAGACTTTCGAGATTGGATTATGCGCGAACGCCCGATTGATTCGCGCCCAACTGCGCTGCCGGGCTGGCTCGATTCTTCACCGCGCTCGCCTGAGCAGAATGTCTGGGTGAAAGCCAACGGAGTGCTGCCTGATGATCCGATGCTCCACACATGCGTGATTACATACGCGTCGGACTTGACATTGTTAGATACTGCGATGCTGCCACATGGTGCGAGTTACCTTGAGGGGCGCTTCCAGATCGCAAGTCTTGACCATGCGATGTGGTTTCATCATGAGTTCCGGGCCGATGAGTGGCTCCTTTATCATCAGCGAAGTTCTGTTGCATCTGGTGCGAGAGGACTCGCCTCGGGGAAGTTCTTCAACGCAGATGGCGTGCTTGTCGCAACTGCTATTCAGCAGGGATTAATGCGCCCCATTAACTCTTTTGGTTGAGCAGATCACTGCAGAACTCAATCGTGTGGGCCGAGAGAGCGGCATCTGCCTCCCACTGAACAAAGTGGCCGCACTCGGGAATGTTGATCGGCCCAACTCTGTTCGAGAAGACAATCTCGGACATGAGATCAAAATCAGGGCTAATTACGTGGTCAGCGGTTCCGAATAGGACCAGCGTCTGCGTTGCGTTCTCTTGATTAGCAAAGAGCGCAGGGCCTGAACGCTTGGATGAATCGAAGACACTCTCATACGCACCGAACGAAGCCCGTAGGTGTGCCTCGTCGCTAAACGGCTCGACCATGAAGTCGATTGCCGCCTCATCGAAAGCGCCGGGGTATGCCCAGAGGCGAGAGTTATAAAAAGCGCTTATGTATTGAGTTCGCAGTTCGGGCGTACTCAATTCGGCGCTAAGGGAATCAGCATCTGTGCCCTGACGCATGAAGTAATCGAGAGCATCCGCCTCTGGTCTCGTGCGGAGTCCCTGCATCTTCTCTTTTAAAAACGCAAGGGGACTATTGAAGATAATCATGCGATCAACCCACTCAGGGCGCGCAGTGCTGAGCTCTTGAATGACCGGTCCACCTAGGTCTCCACCTGCAACGACAATGCGTTCATGCCCTAGGTGATCATGTGCCAATGCGTAGAGGTCTCCAGCGTGGGCAGGGATGTCGTTGAATCCATCTGGGCCGAGCGCCGAGTCGCCGAAACCTCTGAGATCGGGGGCTATGACCTCGAAGCCAGCGCCGACTAGTTGATCAATTACTCGCCACCAGATCCGCTTGGTCTCGGGCCAGCCATGGACAAGTAAAAGTGGCACACCCCCTACTCCGCAGCGCACGAATACCTGCGTAAAGCCCCTTATGTTTGTCTCCTCAATGGGGAAGCGATCTGGGCGCAGGTCATCCATTACGTGGCTCGAGATTTTGAAGAGATGAGGCGACGCACAATTGCGATGTCCTCAGCGTTCTCTTCAGCGTCCCCTGGTGTCTCGAGAATAAGAGGGGCATGCTTGAGCTCGGGCCAAGCGAGGAGTTTTTGCAGCGGTTCTTCGCCTATCTCTCCTTGTCCGATGCGAGCATGTCGATCGCGTCGAGATCCAAGTCCGTCGCGTGAGTCGTTGACGTGAATCACCTTCACGCGCTCGGGTCCGATCTCCTTTAAAGATGCGCGCATCTTCTTGCGCCCGGTCTCCGATGCGATATCTACACCTGCAGCAAAGAGGTGGCACGTGTCTAAACAGATTCCGAGTCGCGGGTGCCACTCTGCGGCCTCAAAGACGTCAGCCAACTCGTCGATGGTGCCGGCGATTAGCGAACCAGACCCCGCAGTGAGCTCGATCAGAATATTGGAGTCTGGTATCGCCTCGAGTAGATCAACGACGGTCTCGCCTGCGCGCGTAACGGCCTCGTCGCGCGACTCTCCTTTAGCGCTTCCGGTATGGACAACAACTCCTCGCGCTGCAAGCCTCACTCCGCGTTCAAGGGAGAACCCAAGGTTGATGATGCTGCGCTCGTGTACGACTGGGTCGGGGGCTCCAATGTTGACCAGGTAGGGAGAGTGGAGGAGAAGCGGCCACCCTCTATCGACTACGCCCTGCGCTAGAAGTTCCTCCTCCGCAAGGTCAGGGGAGGGGACCGCCCACCCCCTTGGATTGGATGGGAATGCCTGAATTGCATCGCAGCCACGCTCCTCTCCATGCGCAAGGGCGCGTGAGAGTCCCCCTGCAACGGAGACGTGACAGCCGATGGATCGCTTTGTTGATGCCATGGGCAGGTACCGTACCGGCATGATGGAGATCGTAGAGATACCAAAGCGAGCATTAGCGATTTATGCCCACCCTGATGACCCTGAGGTCTCGGCAGGCGGCACGCTTGCGCGCTGGGCTCAGGCCGGTTCTGAGGTTTGGGTATTGGTCACCACCCTCGGGGATAAGGGAAGCGACGACCCGGCTACCGATCCGAGAGCGATGGCCAAGCAGCGGCGCGAGGAGACCAATGAGGCAATGCAGGTATTAGGGCTTGCTGGGAGCCTCCATCTTGATTATCCAGACGGAGAGATTGAAGACTCGATTGAACTGCGCGAACTCATCGTTAGGCATGTTCGCGAACTCCGCCCAGAGGTGATCCTCTGCCCAGACCCGACAGCGCTCTTCTTCGGTGATCGGTATATAAACCACAGAGATCATCGCATTACAGGCCTTGCTGCACTCGATGCAGTTGCTCCAGCCTCTGCTAATCCGCATTACTTCCCTCAGCACCTAGCGCAAGGCCTTGCCCCCCACTCCGTATCGCAGGTCCTCTGTTCAGGGACACTCGCGCCCAACGCATGGGTAGACGTGGCTACAACAATTGATAGAAAGATAAAGGCTGTGGGGTGCCACGCGAGTCAGGTAGGCGAAGAGACAGAGTGGCTTCCCGAGGTAATACGTGATCGTGCAGCTGCAGCTGGAGCGGAGGTAGGGGTCGAGTTCGCGGAGGCTTTTCGGAGACTAGAGATCTCTTAAGCCTCGGTGCAGAGTTTTTGTTTAGACGATCAGGATCGTGGTCTTCGCCACTCTGGCATTGCGCGAAGTGCAAGCACCGCTACGATCCCCACCCCAATGGCGCAGAAGGCACCGCCGATTAAGGCGCCAATCGCTTGTGAGGATGCGCAGTCTCCAGAGCGCATGACATCACACTGCACCCCGGCAACTCCATAGCCAATTACTGCTCCGAGTACTCCGCTCAATACGGTTAGTCCGTAGGCGATGAAGAAAGCCCCTTTTCTCGGACCAGGTCCCGTGTCGAACCCGGATGCATCAGATGTGGTGGCTTCGCCGCTCTTCATACGACCGATTGTAGGCAGAGATGATTCGTCAAGCACTACGCAGAAGTCCGTGGCAAACTAGGCGGAGTGAAGAACGTTTTTTATGTAGCCGGAGCAGTACTAGAGCGCGATGCCAGCCTCCTGCTGGTGCGCAACCTCCGCCGCAATGGCGCCCATGATTGGAGCACTCCTGGAGGGGTCATAGACCCGACCGATGCGAGCATTCTTCAGGGCCTGACGCGTGAGGTAGAGGAGGAGACGGGTCTGCGAGTTCTCTCATGGTCAGGGCTTCTCTATGAAGTCACTGCTACATCGCTAGACCTCGGGTGGGAGATGCGCTGCGAGGTACACCTAGCGGCAGAGGTAGATGGTGAGATCACAATCAATGACCCCGATGGGATTGTCGATCATGCTGCATTTATCTCGGTTGACGATTTAGGCGAGCACCTCGAACTCTGCTTCCCTTGGGTAAGTGAGCCCCTAACTGAGTGGTTATCGCAGCGATGGCCCCTTGGGGAGGTCCGCAACTTTCAATACGAAGTCACTGGCTCGTCTCTCTCATCGCTCGTAGCCACAAGAGTCGTTTAGTCCGGTGAGATTTATTAAGTGAGGGATGAGCCAACTTTTCTGCATCTTGATTTAGATGCATTCTTCGCATCGGTAGAACAACGAGATGATCCAACACTTCGCGGGCGCCCTGTAATCGTAGGTGGGACGGGAGGTCGTGGCGTTGTCGCTGCTGCATCCTACGAAGCGAGGGAGTTTGGAGTTAGAAGCGCAATGCCGACTATCCAGGCAGAGCGACTCTGCCCAAATGGGGTCTTCTTGCCGCCGCGCTTCGACGCATATCAGAAGGCAAGTCGAGCAGTAATGAAAATTATGTCTAGCGTCACTTCGTTAGTGGAGCCGCTCTCCCTAGATGAGGCATTCTTAGATGTTGCGGGAGCGATGCGGAGATTTAGTGACCCTCATGCAATTGCCGAATTCATGCGCTCAAGTATTCAACGAGATGTCGGACTCACAGCATCTGTTGGGGGTGCTACTACAAAAATGCTTGCAAAGATCGCGAGCGACCTTGCCAAGCCGGATGGCGTTCTTATAGTTAAACCGGGCGATGAGTTGAGGGTCCTTCATCCGCTGCCGGTAAACCGTTTGTGGGGGGTTGGCCCTGCCACGAGAGAGAGGCTTGATCGCTTTGGAGTAGAGACAATTGGGGATCTCTCGAGGATTCCTGAGGCAACACTTGTCGGAGCCCTAGGTGCAGCGAGCGGAAAGCACCTCCATGCTCTCTCTTGGAATAGAGATGAGCGAGGTGTGCGGCCAGATCAAGAGACAAAGTCTGTGAGTCATGAAGAGACATTCTCGGAGGACAAGACGGATCGCATTGAACTTCAGCGAGAACTTGTACGCATGACTGAGCGAGTCGGTGCTCGTCTACGTGGTGCCGGCCTTGCGGGGCGCACGATTCAGGTAAAGGTGAAGTACCACGACTTCAGGCAGGTCACTCGCTCTGCAACTCTCGATCACCTCACCGACTTAGCCGGTGAGATTGGCCCGGTCGCTCGCGACCTCCTCGGCGGCCTTGAGATCGCCGGGGGAGTGCGCCTCCTTGGAGTCTCAGTTACCGGGCTCTCATCCCAGGGTGAGCGCGAGGAGCAGCTGAGTTTTGACTCGGTGGCGGATCTAGGTAATCGCGAGGCTCGAAGGGCGCTCGAGCTAGCTGTGGATGCTGTGCGCGAGAAATTCGGCGATGACTCCCTCGGCTCCGGTGCAGTAATCGACGATGGGCGAGTAAGGGCAGACAGAAAGGGGTCGCTTTACGGGCCTCTTGCGGCTGGCGAGCAGGATCGAGCCCAAGATGTTCGCAGGGGGCCAGAGGGAGACCCGAGTTAAACAATCTCCGATCTACCCCGCCTTATTCTCGGACTTGCCGGCGCTAGGAGAATCCCAGTTGGCTCAGTTATGATATCTACGGCGCACTTAGTGCTCCGGTAATGATGTCGATCGGGCGCTATGTGTCCGCCAACTCTAGGGTCGAAAATGCCAATGCCGCTTTCCGATGATGAGCAGAGAATCCTCAGAGAGATTGAGGCAAATCTCACAGCCACAGATCCACAACTCGTTCAGCAAGTATCTGAGACAACCCTCTACCGACATGCCACTAGGAACATTCGTTGGGCGGCGCTTGGTTTCGTGGCTGGGCTGGTTCTCCTAGTGCTGACCTTTACTCAGGTTCTGCTTCTTGGTGTAGTTGGATTCTTAGGAATGCTGGTATCGCTTCTTGTGATCGAGAGAAATGCTCGAGCGATGGGTAAGGCTGGCATTGCAAACTTTGGTGACTCAATGAAGAACGGCCCGCTATCAGGGGTGGCTGATCGCTTTCGCATGCGACCTACAAGTGACGAATCATCCTGAACGCAATCCCCATATCGCCGACTGAGGACCCGCAATGAGTCTGCCAATCGGTGCTGTATTCATAGCGGTTCTGCGCCACCCATCTCTCTGGCCTACCGCAATTGGGGCAGCGTTTCGCCTATCGCCCAGGGGCTGGTGGATGCGGCGTCCTTTCTTGCCAATTCCAGACCGCGCGTATTTGGAGTTTCGTATGGAGACTCAGTACGGAAGTAATGCCGAGCCAGTAGCGAGTGATGTTGTCTCGTACTTACGCTGGTGTCGTGACGAAGCACGGCGCTCCGCTCACTCTGTCTAGAGATTTACTTCAAGACAAGAGACCCTCGTACCTAGATAACTGGCGGTGCCTCTATGTGTAGCGGCTCGTGGAGCCATCCCTCGAGTGGCGGCAAGACCCAGGCAAGTACGGGCCCTGTTGCGAGTACCAGGATTACTGTCCCGACCCCTACCTGACCACCGAGAGCAAAACCTGCCGTGAATAAAACCGCCTCGATTCCCCATCGGGCGTGGCGAAGGTGAACTCCGCGTTCAACTATGGCGAGCATTAGCTCCTCCGCAGGGCCGGCCCCAAGCCGAGCAAGCAGGAGAAGGGTTATCGCTACCCATAGAGCGATTAGCGCGAGTCCCAAGATGAGGGATCGCGAGAGCAGGGTCTGGGGCTCATCAAAGGTATTGAGCATCAGATTGATCATTGCGCCGAAGCCGACGACCGCAGCCACAGAGAAGGGGCGCGGGCGCCTACCAAGGGCCCAGGCACCGAGTATTGATGCCGCCCCAACAATCCACGACGTGGTCCCAACATCGAGCCCACTCTGCTTGGCAATCCCAGAGTTAAGGACGTCATAGGGCGCCACGCCGAGGCGAACAAGAAGAAGGGCGCCTACGGATGCGCCACCGATGATGACCCCGCAGACGAAGAGCAGGATTCGAAGCCATAAGCGCATTCCTTGACCATACAGGCAGGGATATAGGGACTGAAGGAAGGGGCCTCCCTAAATAGGCGGTGGTAGAAAGTGGGGCTAAGTGGGTTGACATGGCGCCAAGTGGGGCGTAAGGTGGCGCTCGTGGGGTTAGAGGTGCCGGAATCCCGGTGCCGATTGCGAGGGCTGCTGTTACTAGCGGGCCTATAAAACAAGGCGAAACATTATGTCGAGGGGCTTTGAGGGGAGTTATCAGCACTCCCTAGACACGAAGGGCAGGGTGGTCATGCCCCTTGAATTTCGTGCTGGGCTCGCTGACGGCTGCCACGTCGCCCCAGGCCTTGATCGCTGCATCGCTGTCTACCCAGATGACACTTTTGAAGAGGTGCGCGGCCGTGTTACTGAAGCTGCGCGCCGAGGTACCCGCCAGCGCAACGCAGCCAGAGCCTTTATTGGGAACTCGCGTCGCTGCAAGATCGATCTGCAGGGGCGTGTCGCAGTCCCTGCCACTCTTCGCGAACTCGCAGGCCTTGACCGCGAGGTAATCGTCGTCGGCATTGATGAACGCATCGAGATCTGGGACGCCATTCGCTGGCGCGAGCTCGAGACAATCGGCCTCGAGGATCTTGCAACATCTCCGGACCTAGCGGATCTCGGAATTATCTAAGTAGCCCAGCCGGAGCCACCGGTTGAGTAGAGCCAAAGCGATCAGCAAGACAGCAATAAGTAAGACAGCAACACAGCAATACAGAGAGACAGCAATAAGTAACGAAATTTGCGAGTGAATAGCAATTATTGACAGGTGGGGCCGAACTCCGGCCCATCAACAGTCCTTCGGGTGACACGGGAGAAAGCCCCACTCCGCCCGCTTTCGACCTAGTGCGCTTGGAGAGACAACCAACGCTCACGACTTAGTCGTCCGAGGGACTGTTGATGGACCAGGGAACGAATCCAAGAACAACGACGGGAGTAAGAGGTTGGTAAGCGAGGAGTTCGAGCACCGCCCCGTAATGGCACGGGAGGTCATCGCTCACCTCGTTGAGGTTCCAGAGGGCACGGTCGTGGATTGCACGATCGGCGGCGCTGGGCACTCACGCCTACTTCTTGCAGCACGCCCCGACCTTCGGGTCCTCGGTATCGACCGAGATCTGATCGCCGTGGCAGCAGCTCGGGAAGCGCTTACTGAGTTTGGTGAGCGTGCCTCGGTGGTCCATGCGGGGTTCGCGGATCTTGCCGAGACCGTTCGACGAGAGACTGAGGGGGACATAGTGGGAATTCTCTTTGACCTAGGGGTAAGCAGCCCGCAACTCGATAAGCGAGAGCGAGGCTTCTCTTACTGGGACCAGGCACCCCTTGATATGCGTATGGACTCCTCGCAGGGGATTACCGCCGCAGATGTGCTCAATACCTATGACGAGTCTGATCTCACATCGATTATCTCCTCCTATGGCGAGGAGCGTTTTGCTTCACGCATCGCACGCGAAGTCGTTGCTAGGAGACCACTCGTAACCACCGGCGACCTTGTCGATGCGATCAAGGCTGCGATCCCTGCGCCCGCTCGTAGGAAGGGTGGCCACCCCGCTCGCCGTACTTTCCAGGCCATACGCATGGAGGTCAATCGCGAACTTCAGCAACTCGATGCTGGGCTCGATGAATCTGTGCACCTACTCGCACCTCGCGGTCGCGTCTTGGTACTTGCATACCACTCCCTCGAAGACCGCATGGTTAAGCAGCGATTCAATAACTGGGCAGGTCGGGGACCAAAACTAGGGCGTCCAGACTTACCCGTTGCTCCGTTAGAGGCGCCGCTTGTGCGGCTCGTAACCCGCAAACCGGAGCGCCCAAGTGAGATTGAAGTAGAGGAGAATCCTCGCGCTAGTAGCGCGTTGCTCCGTGTTGCAGAGCGCCTCGCATGACCGCAACACTTCGCGCCCCCGCGCGCACGCGTACTAATCAGTCAGGCGCCCGGCCAGCACAACGTCGCGTAACGCCGAAGGCTTCGCCTCAGTTGCGTGTTGTGGACGAGGAAGCGCGGCGGCGTAACCATGCCAAGTCACTGCTCGTTCGAGGGTTCCTAATAATTGCTGGATTTGTGATCCTTGGAGCCTTCATATTCCAATCGTTCGTCTCGCAAGGGCAGATTCGCCTTAGCACCCTCACCGTTGAGACTCAGGCTGCGCAGGCTGCTTATCAGTCAGAGCGTCTGGCTTATGCAGAGGCCTCAGCCCCATCGAAGATTGCGTCCAAGGCCGCAAGTCTCGGGCTAATCAGGGGACCGGTTCCACGATTTATCAGCGTCGACGGAGTCGTACCCTCCTCAAACTCTGGTGCATTTAAATCGAGATCGTCGACCCTCGGCGAGGATTGGGAGAGGGTGAAGCCACACCTTGAAGCGCGACCATGACCCCATCAATGCGAAGACCAGAACCGTTCGGCCGGCCGAGAAGCCGACGCCAAGGAGCGGGGAGTCGACCGGACGGACGACTCCCACACCCCGCGCCGCCACCCGTGGGAGTGCGGAGCCGAGAGGGCGTGCGAGACCCGAGGTAAGCACCCCGATTGGGACTGCGACGCGCTCCTCTGGCTCCTCCCGAGATAGCGGTGGTGGATCAAGCTCTACCACTGGAGACAGGAGTGCTTCTAGGAGTGCGACCAACACGTCAGCGCGTCCTGCCGCTACGCGCCGTGCACGTTCAGTGCCGGTGACCTCCCCGGCAGAGGCAAGGGGCACAGCGGATTCAAAGCGCGTCCGCTCATCACGAGGCGCGTCTGCGGATCGCACCCCTATTTTCTCAAGACTTTTAGCCTCTCTCCTCTCTGCATTGACAGCGCTTGTTGTCGCCGCAAGTTCCTACGTCGCTGATCGCGCGACTCAGCCGGTAGTCACCACCAAACGGCTCTCTGCAAATCAAATTCATCTACAGACGAGAAAGCGCCTCCTCTGGTTCCTCGGCGTAGCAGTCTTCGTATTTGCAGTGGCGGGGGCAAAGATGATCTACCTGCAAGTAGTGCAGCGTGATCGTTTCATTGCATACTCAATAACTCAGCGAGAGCACACAACCCTCCTAGCGGCGGATCGAGGAACAATCTTCGACCGTAACGGTATTGATCTCGCACTATCAGCGCCTAGCAATACCATTGTCGTCGACCCGACTTTGGTGAAAGACAAGGGCCGCACAGCCTCACTCCTCGCACCGATTATCGGACTCCCACGTCGAGAGATACTCACCCGCCTTAAGGCAAAGAACCACTTCCAGTACCTAGCGCGCCAAGTTGATACATCGGTCGTCGAGAAGGTCAAGGCCCTCGATCCAGAGGCATCTAAAAACAAGGATCTCTACAGCCTCGGTGGCATCTATTTTGTGAATGAGCCAAAGCGTGTAAACCCAAGTGGAGGGAGCCTTGCTGCTCCAGTCCTCGGCTCCGTGAACCTTGAAGGTGCAGCGTTGAGTGGACTTGAGGCTAGTAACGACTCAATTCTTAAAGGCAAGCGCGGGCGAATTAGCGCTCAGACCGATTCGCGCGGACGCGAGATTCCTAGGACCAGCAGATCAGTCGTCCCTGCAAAACGCGGTGACGATCTTGTGCTTACAATTGATCAGTCGCTGCAGTATGAGGTCGAGCGAAGACTGGTAGATCGAGTCGCTGCAGCGGGGGCGATCGGTGGTCTTGTTGTTGTTGCTGATATCACAAACGGCGACATTCTCGCGATGGCATCAGCGGTCGGTGCCGATGCAGCTAAGGGAGAGCCTGCACGAGTGGCAAATGGACTTGAGCAGAATCGGCCGCTTACCTGGACCTATACGCCTGGATCTGTAAATAAAATTGTTACATTCGCAGGGGCTATTGAGCGTGGCAAAATTAATTCGGATTCGGTCATTGATGGGATCACCAACTCGGTCACGGATAGCGGGTACACGATTACCGACGACCATGTAATGCCTAGTGCGATGAGTGCAACGGAGATTCTTGCGCAATCCTCGAACGTGGGCACAACCAAGGTCGCTGGGATGCTCGGTAAGCAGGGCCTAAGCCACTTCTTGACTGCGTTTGGATATGGCGTCACGACCTCTATCGATTTCCCGGCACAGTCCTCAGGGATACTTGCTGCATCGAAGGATTGGCGTTCAATCGACATGCTCACAAAGCCGATTGGTTACGGACTAGCAGCAACTCCGATGCAGGTACTCAATGCCTACATGACGATCGCAAACGGCGGCAAAATTGTCCATCCTCGCCTCGTCGCCGCTCGTATTGATTCACAGGGAGTGCGCCACCCAAATGTCTCGCGACCCGGTGGCCGTGTCGTCTCGAGAGCGACAGCGAGTGCAGTTACAGAGATGCTGACCCACGTTGTGGCCCCATCGCCAGCGACTGGAGGGTCTGCAGCAGTTCCTGGGTATACGGTTGCCGGAAAGACTGGGACAGCACGCCAGAAGACCGGTGACGGCGCAGATACTTTTGCACTAGCGAAACTCGAGGCAACCTTCGTTGGTTTTGCTCCGGCTGAGAACCCTCGTTTTGCTGCGATCGTTGTATTGGATGGGCAGGCTGGGAATGTGGGTTTCTACGGTGGCTCGGAGTCAGGGCCACTCTTCTCTCAGGTCATGGCTCAGACACTTCGTTTGAATGGTGTTGCCCCAACTCGTGACCCTCAGGGCTTGAGTCAAGCAGTTACGGGTCCATTGCTATCAGGCATCGCAGCCGCTCCAACGGGGCCGGCAGTTGGGCCCCCGAGTGCTCCAGTCAAGGCTCCCGTCAAGGCTCCAGCAAAGGAGCCTGTAAACGCCTCCGACTCCAAGACAGTTAAGTCGACTCTGCAGAGGCCTAAGCACAGACGCGTCTCGAGCCGCAGAGCGGCCAGCGCGAATAGGGCTCGTAGCACTCAATCGAAACCTCTGCTGTAGGTGCAGTTGTGCAGCTCTCTGAAATCCTCGTAGATGTTGAGGTGGACCGCGTAATAGGTCCACTAAATCTCGAGGTTCGATCAATAGTGGACGACAGTCGACGCGTGACTCCGGGCGCTCTATTTGCTGCGATTCCCGGTTCTTCTGTTGATGGGCATGACCACGCTGCAGAGGCAGTGCGCAGAGGCGCTGTCGCTCTCTTAGTGGAGCACGAACTGAACGCCGCCGCCACGCAGATACAGGTAAGTTCAGTTCGTCGCTCCGTCGGTCCAGTCGCCTCTGTGTTTGAGGGTCGGCCTAGCGCCTCAATGAACCTCCTTGGTGTGACCGGAACAAATGGCAAGACAACAGTCTCCTATCTCTTGGAGTCAATCGCTACGGCAGCCGGGAAGCGCGCCGGAGTGATCGGAACCCTCGGTGCTCGCATAGACGGCGATGAACTCCCGGTTGGCTTTACCACTCCGGAGGCCGCGGATCTTCAGCGGCTTCTAGGGACGATGAGGGATAGAGCTGTCGAGACCGTTGCTCTCGAGGTGAGTTCGCACTCCTTAGCGCAGTCACGCGTCGATGGAACGCGCTTTAAAGTTGCTTGCTTTACAAACCTTACGCACGACCATATCGATTTTCATGGATCTATGGCCGAGTACTTCTCCGCCAAAGCGAGACTATTTACCCGAGCATTTACGAACCGCGCAGTTATTAACCTCGATGACCCCGTCGGTCTAGACCTTGAGACACGCGCTACCGGAGCAGGGGTCTCGGTGCTTACCTACGGTCTTGGGTCCAATACGGATGTAACCGCAACCGATATCGAGGTTGGAGCGACTGGCACAGATTTTACCATCGTTGGGCGCGCAAGCGGCGAGGAGAATCGGGTTCATATAAACCTGCTTGGCCGGCTGAATGTCTCCAATGCGCTAGCCGCTCTTACAACAGCGTTCTCTGCAGATATTCCGCTCGAGTCCGCTCTTGAAGGACTCGCGAATCTTAAGCGAGTCCCAGGAAGGCTAGAGAGGGTAGATGTAGGGCAACGGTTCGCCGTGCTCGTTGACTTTGCTCACACTCCTGATGCACTCGCAACTGTGCTGCGTGACGCACGAGCGCTCGCTCGCGGCGGTCGCGTGATTGTTGTATTTGGTTGCGGTGGAGATCGAGACTCACTAAAACGACCACTAATGGGGGCGGCCGCGGGTGCCCATGCTGATGTAGCAATTGTTACCTCAGACAATTCACGCTCAGAGGACCCTCAAGCAATCGCAGATGCGGTGGAGCTTGGAATTCGCAGTAGTTTGGCCTCGTATCAAATTGATCTAGATCGTCGCCGGGCAATTGGGCTCGCACTCGGGCTTGCAGCGCCTGACGATGTAGTCGTGATCGCAGGCAAGGGGCACGAGACTTCTCAGACTTCCTTAGGAATCACACAAGAATTCAATGATGTAGAAGTCGCTGAGGAAATTCTGAGAGACATGCTTCTTAAGGGCGAGCTATGAACATCACAGTCTCTGAGATCGCAGAAATATCAGGGGGAATGATTGTTGGAGCTGACTCCCGAGCGATTGTCAGTGGGTTTGATTTTGACTCTCGTGTTCAACGCTCAGGTGCTGGTTTTGTAGCCCTTAGCGATGACAGGGATGGGCACGACTATGTATCAGCGGCGCTGGAGCATGGAGCAACGGTAGCCCTGGTTGCGCGTATTCCTGAGGGTGTTGATGGGCCTCTAGTGGTAGTTGAAGACCCTCTGCGTGCTCTTGGCCAGATAGCGAAGTTCGCTAGGTCATCAATGGTAGATACAAGTGTTGTTGCGGTTGCAGGCTCGGCGGGCAAGACGAGTACTAAAGACCTAATATTCTCAAGTGTTTCGCGCAGGTTTAAATCTCATGCAAACTCCGCGTCATTCAATAATGAGTTTGGATTACCTGTGACGATCCTTGATGCGCCTATTGGCACTGAGGTACTGGTGTTAGAGATGGGGGAGAGGTTCCCTGGCGATCTGAGTTATCTCTGTGACATTGCTGCCCCAAATATCGGAGTAATCACGCATGTAGGCCTCGCTCATTCTGGGAACCTCGGTGGGCGGGCAGGGATTATTGATGTTTTGAGCGAACTATTGGTTGCACTACCTAATGACGGTCTCGCAGTTCTGAACTCGGAGTGCTCCGCTACGCAGACTCTGCTTGAGCGGAGCGCAGCCCCAGTCCTAACTGTCGGGTATGCCCTAGATGCTGACGTTCGAATCTCTAACGCCTCGTTAGATGAGCAGTTGCGACCGACCTTTTCGCTACACACTCCATGGGGGAATCTTGATTCCGTGCGCCTCCAGCTTCTCGGCGAGCATCAGGTTGCCAATGCTGCGATGGCTGCGGCGACTGCTCTGTACCTAGGAGCCTCAACTGACGACGTAGCGCTCGGGCTCTCCTCTGCTCGCGCTGCACATTGGCGTATGGAGCTTTCTCACAGTCCCGGTGGCGTTGCTGTTCTCAATGACTCTTATAACGCGTCACCAAAAGCGATGGAGGCGGCGCTGACGACTTTTGCCCGTCTCCCCGCAGGTAGGCGCATGGCGGTTCTGGGGGCAATGCACGAGTTAGGTGACGAGAGTCGGGCTGAGCATGCGCGCATTGGCGAACTGGCTGCGACACTCGGCATCGATGAGATAGTTGTGGTGGAGTCAGAATTATCAGAGCCACTAGCGGCAGCCGCCGAGGCTTCGGGTGCGCGGGTAGCGCGCGTTGCGAATCCAGAAGCGGCCTTCGCTCTCATATCAGAGTCCCTCAAGTCTGGAGATGCAGTGCTGCTCAAAGCATCTCGCGTCGTCGGCTTGGAGCGCGTTGCAGATCTCTTATTGGGGGCGGCCGGATGATCGCAGTTTTGATCGCAGTCGCTGTCTCGTTTCTTGTCTGCGTATTAACTACGCCCATATTGATACGTGTCCTGCAGCGGAACCACATTGGTCAAGCAATTCGCGATGACGGCCCTGTGGCGCATCCGCACGAGGCGAAGGCTGGAACCCCGACGATGGGGGGGATTGCACTAATTGCAGCAGCCTTCATCGGGTATCTAGCAGCACATGTTCGTACGGAGGCGATCAAGTTCGCGGATACTGCTATATCTCTTTGGTTCCTTATTCTCGGAATGGCGTTGGTTGGCTTTCTTGATGACTGGCTAGGAGTGCGTAAATCCCGCAACCTTGGGCTGCGTAAGCGTGGAAAACTTGGGGGTCAATTGCTCGTCGCAGGAGGATTCTCACTCCTGGCACTCACCTTTGTGCAGACGAGCACAGCACTGTCATTTACTCGCGCTTTTAATTTTGAGTTGGCAGGCTGGCTCTGGGTAGTCATAGCGGTTGTGGTCATAATGGCAAGCAGCAACGCTGTAAATATCACTGACGGATTAGATGGACTCGCTGCAGGGTCATCAGCCCTAGTTTTTATAGCTTTTATCGTTATCGCCTTCACGCAGTTCAGGCACGCCGACGCATATAACTTACAGGCCGCCAGCCAGATTGACCTCGCTGTTGTCGCTGCGGGAATGCTCGGAGCATGCGTCGGGTTCCTTTGGTGGAACGCATTACCGGCTCGCGTCTTTATGGGAGATACTGGAGCGCTCGCTCTAGGAGCTGCTATCGCAGGCTTGGCGATCCTGACCCAGACAATTCTTCTCTTACCTATTCTCGGCGGGCTCTACATTGTCGAGACGATGAGTGTGATCCTGCAGATAATCTCGTTCCGAGGCTTTGGTCGCAGAATATTTCTTATGTCACCTATCCACCATCACTTTGAACTCTTGGGCTGGCCTGAGTCGAGTGTCGTAGTGAGGTTCTGGATACTCGCCGGTTTCGGCATGGCCTTGGGCCTCGGGCTTTTTTATGCAGACTTCCTGCGAATGCCAGGGCTGATCGGATGAAGAGTCTCAGGCAGTCTTTACGAGACGCGAAGGTTTAGGTATATGAGCGGGGAATCAAACGAATGGAGTGGAGAGAGGGTTCTGGTGGTCGGGCTTCGCATGACTGGATCTGCGGTAGCGCGCTCGTTTCTGTTGCGCGGCGCCGAGGTGACAGTCGTGGAGGAGAGGCCGGGCGCTCTGGGTTATGCAGAGTTACGAGATGAGTTAATCGCAGCCGGGGCGCAGATCATCGAGGCTCCTGAGGAGTCTGAGTGGAGATCGCTTGTCGCAGGAGTTGATTTAGTCGTTCCTAGCCCAGGGGTGGCTCCTTCACACGCGGTAATGATTGCCGCCTTGGATCAGGGGGTACCGGTACGCGGCGACATTGACCTCGCTGTTGGCGAGTCTTCGGTGCCTGTTGTCGCAGTCACGGGCACCAACGGTAAGACCACAGTGACGACACTCATCGCTGCGATGCTTGAAGCAAATGGGGTACGTGCCGGCGCCGCTGGAAATATCGGATGGGCGGTGATGGATGCGCAGCAGAGAGCCTTTGATCTCCTCGTTGTTGAGGTCTCAAGTTTTCAACTCCACTCAACCACAGAGGCGTTTAGTCCGTCAGTATCAGTTCTTCTCAATATTGCTGAAGACCACACCGACTGGCACGGATCGTTTGGCGAATACTCTCAGGACAAGGCTCGAGTATTCAGGCATCAGGGCCCTGCGGACTTGCTCGTCTACAACTCAGATGACCCAATCGTCGCGTCACTTGCACTTGAGGCTCCGGGGAGGACTCTCTCCTTCTCTATTGATCCAGGTGCCACATCTGGATATCGAATTCATAATGGAGCGCTAATAACTCCAGATGGCGATCGGATTGCGCGGATAGCTGACCTACCGCTGCAGGCCCCTCACGATCTAGCCAATGCTCTAGCGGCCTCAGCGGCGGCGCTGAATTCAGGTGCAAATATTGAGTCGGTGCACGCGGCGCTCCTTTCATTTGCGAGGCTCCACCACCGAGCCGAGCCCATAGGTGAGAATCAGGGCGTGGCATTCATAAACGACTCGAAAGCAACCAACCCACACGCCACGATTACTGCGGTC
>CAMDSG010000020.1 GCA_945907055.1 Bifidobacterium breve
CTGCACTTCCTTGCTCACCCCGACGGACGCGTCTTGGCCTCAATCGAACTGCGCCGGGACCTCTCCCGAGTCATACGTAAGGTGAAGCCAAACAGAGTGCTTATCCAGTCGCCCGAGCGAAACTGGGATCGCATCTACGCAAGCCACCCAGATCACCTTGCGACCGGTGAAGCAGCGATGGCTGCGGTCTACCCAGACGCGCGCAACCCCTTTGCCCACCCTGAGTTATTAGAGGAGGGATTTGAGCCGTGGGCTGCATGTGAGGTCTATGTAATGGCGCACCCAAACTCAAATACCGCCGTAGATATTACGAGCGCGATCGACCGCAAGATCGCTGCCTTGATGTGCCACGAGAGTCAGCATGCTGACCCCAAGATGATCGAGACACTCGTTAGAGAGTGGGCTAGGGCGAACGCTGGGCTTGCTGGGCTCGATGACGAGAGACGCGCCGAGATATTCCTCCGTGTTGATACTGCGTAGCCAAGTCATTTCTTGGGAAATCAAAGACCCCCCGAGATTATTCGGCCAAAATAACCTTTTAAAAGGCTCTCTGCCCGCTGCTAGAGAGCGTTCTTAATCTCCGTTACTACATCTGCCCATGCTCCAGGATCGCTCTCGTATGGTGCATTGATCGATACTCGATCCACTACCCCAAGTGTGCGCTCTAGTAGTCCGGGTGCGACCTTTTTAAGTTCGCAACGCACTGCAAAGAGATCGAGCACTTCATCGTCGATCATTCCTGGCATATCTGCCCAGTTGCCCTCGCGTGTCATGCGGTGCAGGACACTTTGAATCTCTCCTAGGCCGTGGTGCTCAAGCACTACGCGGTATGCCGGGGTAGATGCATAGAAAGCGATCTGAGTTCTAACTATCAACTCGGCAGTGTCAAAGGCTTCATCTGTCTCTCCACTAATAACCATTACCGGCCAAGTCAGTTCAAGGTCGCCTACTGAGCGACCCGCACGAGCGGCTCCGCGAGTAAGGGCGGGGAGGGTTACATCCCTTACAAATTCGGGCGTACTAAACGGATGTATCAAAAAACCGTCTGCGACCTCTCCAGCTACCTCGGTCATCGCAGGCCCAACCCCAGCGAGGTGTACCCGCGGTTTCCCAAATTCACTCGGCCCAGGATCAAAGAAGGGAGTCATCAGCGTGTGTCGATAATGCTCGCCCTCGAATTGCAGCGGTGTGCGGTCTTGCCATGCACTCCAGATCGCTTGGAGGGCGAGAACAAACTCGCGCATGCGCGCAGCCGGGTGAGACCAGGGCATGGAGAAGCGACGCTCGATGTGTGGCTTCACCTGAGATCCAAGGCCGGTAATCATGCGCCCGCCTGATAGGTCATTTAGGTCTCTAGATATGTTCGCGATCGTCATCGGGTTGCGAGCAAAGGCAATCGCCACTGCGGTCATCAACTCAATGCGCTCCGTGTGCTCGGCCGCCAGCGCAAGCGGGAAGAACGGATCGTGTGGCCCCTCAAAGGTAAATGCGCCGTCATAACCAAGGGACTCAATCTTGCGGGCCATCTCGGGTACGGAGTTGAGCCCAAGGGCAACGAGGGGAGCATCTACCTTCATGAACCGGAGCCTACGGCCCGGCATAGGGCAGGGTGGAGTCGCCCTGTACGCTTGGAGCCATGACGACTGAAGACCAGACCCCCACTGATAAGACCCCCGGCAAGCAGACCCCCAACCTGAATACCCCCAACATCAAGCCCCCCAACATGAAGCCCCGGAGCGGCGAAGTTACCGACGGCATGTCGCGCGCCCCGGCCAGAGCGATGCTGCGCGCTGTTGGGATGACCGACGACGACTGGGGCAAGTCTCAGGTAGGTGTTGCCTCATCTTGGAACGAGGTGACCCCTTGCAACATGCCCCTCGACCGGCTCGCCAAGCGCGCTAAGCAGGGCGTACGAGACGCAGGCGGATTCCCGCTCGAGTTTGTAACGATTGCAGTCTCGGATGGAATCTCAATGGGGCACGAAGGCATGCGCGGCTCGCTAGTTAGTCGCGAGATTATCGCCGACTCTGTTGAGTGCGTGATGCACTCTGAGCGCTTCGATGCTCTTGTGAGTTTTGCCGGTTGCGACAAGAGTCTCCCAGGAATGTTGATGGCAGCTGCACGTATGGACCTCCCATCGGTCTTCGTCTATGGAGGATCGATTCTCCCTGGTCACCTTGGGGACCAGACCCTCGACATCGTGAGTGTCTTTGAGGCAGTAGGGGCATGCGCCGCTGGCACAATGACTGAGAATGAACTTGGCGAGATTGAGCGTCGCGCCTGCCCCAGCGAGGGATCCTGCGCGGGAATGTTTACTGCCAACACCATGGCATCAGTCGGGGAGGCGATCGGAATGTCGCTCCCAGGGAGCGCGTCACCGGCTGCGGTTGACTCTCGTAGAGACGATTTCGCGTTTGAGAGCGGCCGCGCTGTTATGAACCTCATTGCCAACGATATCCGCCCTCGCCAGATCATGACCAAGAAGGCATTTGAGAACGCAATCTCGGTTGTAATGGCATTGGGTGGTTCAACCAACGCAGTTCTTCACTTGCTCGCAATCGCCCATGAGGCGCGTGTTGAGCTTGATCTTGAGGACTTCAACCGCATCGCAGCGAGGGTTCCCCACATCGCCGATACGAAGCCTCACGGCAAGTACCACATGACGGACATTGACCGTATCGGTGGAGTCCCTGTGGTTATGCGCGAACTGCTTAATGCTGGGCTGCTTCATGGCGACTGCATGACCGTTACGGGAAAGACGATGGCTGAGAACCTTGAGGCGCTCGACCCTCCAAAGCCCGACGGCGAGGTTGTACACGGACTCAACGACCCGATCAATGTGCATGGCGGTATAGCCATACTGCGCGGATCGCTGGCGCCCCAGGGTGGAGTCGTCAAGGTTGCGGGGCTAGATCACCCGCACTTCGATGGAGTTGCGCGCGTCTTTGACGGAGAGGCACTCGCCATGGAGGCGATCCTCGCCGGCTCGATTAAGGCCGGTGACGTCGTTGTGATCCGTTATGAGGGCCCAAAGGGTGGCCCCGGGATGCGCGAGATGCTCGCTGTGACCGGCGCCATGAAGGGTGCGGGGCGCGGAGGCGACTCGGCACTCATTACTGACGGCCGATTCTCGGGTGGAACTCACGGATTCTGTGTTGGGCATATCTCGCCCGAGGCAGTCGATGGTGGCCCAATCGCGTTTGTGAAAGACGGCGATCGCATAGTTATTGATGCGACCAACTACAGCATTGATCTTCTCGTTGATGAGGATGAGCTTGAGCGCAGGCGCGCCGAGTGGGTTATCCCTGAGCCCCGCTACAAATCTGGTTTCTTAGCCAAGTACGCGCGACTTGCCCAGGGTGCCGAGCTCGGTGCGATTACAAATATCTAGTTCTGTTATCTCTCAGGAAGCAAGGCTCGCTCGCAGAAAGCGAAGATTTGCGCGATTTCTTGGTCTAGTAGTTGTCATTGCTGGAGTGATCAATATCCTCTCGGCCTTCACTCCGGCCCTTCGTGAAAGGGCCTCGTTAATTGACTCTGCTTTTGAGGGATCATTTAGTGAACTAGCGGCTGGTGCAACGGCACTCATTGGCATTGCGCTTGTCCTAGTTGGGCGTGGACTCATGCGCAGGCGGCGCGCCTCATTTCTGATAGCCGTGGGTCTGCTCGTCATCTCGATCGTTACTCATCTTGCCAAGGGGCTGGATATCGAAGAGTCGATAGTGATGTTCGTTATAGCGGTCGTGTTAGTGCGCACTCGCAGCATCTTTAGTGAACAACTACCGCGAGCGCGCCCCACAAGCGTGCTGCGCTGGGCCCCAATTATTCTGGCGCTCACATTTCTATATGGATTGATCGGGCTTACTCTCCGTCGAGGCTCAGTGACTCCAACGCTCACGCCATGGCTTGCGGTGCGAGAGGTCTCCGCACGCATTGTCGGCCTACCGGGCCCACTTAGGGTTAGCGGATCATTTGGGGTTTGGTTCCCAACGTCGCTCACAGTTCTTGGAGTCCTGTCGATCGTGAGCATCGTCATTCTGGCGCTAGCACCCGTGGCCGATCGCTTTGTTGTGCATGAAGAGGATCGCGAGAAGGTCAGAGCGCTTGTGCAGCAATCGGGGGGCGACACGCTAGATCCGTTCGCTCTGCGCCACGATAAGCGTTATGTCTTCTCGGGCGATCACCGCTCTGCAGTGGCTTATCGCTATATCAATGGGGTAGGGCTAGCGGCGGGTGACCCTGTTGGGGACGAGGGGAGCGCAGGGGATGCTATCCATAGATTTATTGCGCGTTGCGATGCCCACGGTTGGAGGCCAGCAGCAATCGGCGTTCGTGGTGACCGCCTTGATTCTTGGCTTGAGGAGGGGATGCGCGCGCAGTATCTCGGGGATGAAGCTGTGATCTCTGTCGCCGAATTCAAACTTGATGGTCGTCCGATGCGCCCCGTACGTCAAGCAGTCTCACGTACGCGTCGGCATGGCATAACAACTGAGGTTCATCTTGAGGGCGACCTAGACCCAACTCTGCGGCGATCGCTATTAGGCATATCCGCTAAACATCTAGACGGCAATCCTGAGCGCGGATTCTCAATGGCTCTCGATGGATTGCTCTCAGGTAGGGATGCAGACTGCATCATTGTTGTAGCGCGCGATCCAAGTGGTGAGCCCTTTGCATTTCAACGCTATGTACCGTGCCGCGATGGTCGCGGTTTATCTCTCGATGCAATGCGTAGAGACCAGGTTGGCCCTAATGGTGTCAATGAACTAATGATCGTGGATGCCGTTGAGTGGGCAAGAGGCAAGGGCATCGAAGAGGTCTCTTTGAACTTTGCTGCGTTCAAAGGGCTGATCGAACCTGATGCCGATCGCGATCTTCGCGACGCTGTGACTGCATGGTTTGTACGTCGCCTGGACCCGTATTTCCAGATCGGGTCTCTGCTCTCATTCAACTCAAAGTTCCTGCCTAGATGGGTCCCTCGGTATCTTGTCTATCGAGCAGCGGGGGATTTTGCCCCGGTGAGCCTTGCGGCTGCCAGCGCCGAGGGGTTCGTGCCACTTGATCGTCGAGGTGATGAGGAGCTCGTTGGGGCCAGTAAGGGCTTTAATGCCGATACCTCAGATGAGTCTCCGGAGAGAGCGACGCAGCCCCAATCCTGAGAGGGGGCGCATCGAGCGAGGCGTCACCGGGTGGTAGTGGAGCCGTTGATGGCCGCTGAGGGGGGCATTGAGCAGATCAAGCCCCAACCGAGGTTTAAATAGGCTCCGATTGATGCAAGAAATGTTTTGCTTGATTACGGCTTGCGGACAAGCCCCTGCTGTGGGCTAAGGTATGGGCCTTATGCGTTTACAGACCCGAGTACTTGTAGTTCCGTAGCGCCCGCGCCCTTCCGGCGCGTGTGCGCTACTTTCCCGCCCCTCGCAGATGCGAGGGGCGTCGTGTTTCCCGCCCCAAATATTTAA
The DNA here is from genome assembly GCA_945907055.1 of Bifidobacterium breve. GTDB lineage: Bacteria > Actinomycetota > Acidimicrobiia > IMCC26256 > IMCC26256 > IMCC26256. The sequence continues at coordinate 5,460 of CAMDSG010000020.1, forward strand.
ATCTTCAAAATAGAGCCCCCAAAATCAAGCCCCTAAAATAGAGATAGAGAAGGAGTATCGATGAAACTCACCGGAGCACAAGCCCTGATCAAGAGCCTTGAATTAGAGGGTACCGAGGTTGTATTCGGTCTGCCCGGTGGAGCGATTCTGCCTGTCTACGACCCGCTCATTGACTCATCAATTCGCCACATACTCGTTCGCCATGAACAAGGCGCGGGCCACATGGCCGAGGGCTATGCACACGCCACTGGTCGCCCTGGTGTCGCAATGGTTACGAGCGGCCCTGCTGCTACCAACATAGTTACCCCACTATGTGACGCCTACATGGACTCAATCCCTCTCGTCGTCATCACCGGCCAGGTCCCTTACTCCGTTATCGGCACCGATGCATTCCAGGAGTGCGACACCGTCGGCATCACAATGCCCGTCACGAAGCACAACTGGTTGATCACGGACCCGGCTGATATCCCAGAGATTGTTCGTGAGGCTTTCCACGTTGCAACCACCGGGCGCCCTGGCCCTGTTCTCATCGATATTCCAAAAGACATTGCAATCGACTCAATGGATTGGTATTGGCCAGAATCGGTTGACCTCCCTGGCTATAAGCCCACTAACAAGGTCAGCACCAAGCTAATCAAAGATGCAGCGCGTCTTATGGGGACCGCTAAGAAGCCGGTCATCTACGCCGGTGGAGGAATCCTCAAAGCACGTGCTGCTGAGGCGCTGCGTGAACTCGCAGAGATGACAGGTATCCCTGTCGTCACAACGTTGATGGCACGCGGAGCATTCCCAGACCGCCACGACCTGTGCCTTGGTATGCCTGGTATGCACGGTAATTACACCGCTATTACCGCCCTCCAAGAGGCTGACCTGCTCATAGCGCTCGGCTCTCGTTTCGATGACAGGGTTACGGGCAAGGTCGCTGCATTCGCCCCCAACGCAAAGATCATCCATGTCGATATTGACCCAGCCGAGATCGGGAAGGTTCGTCGTCCCGATGTTCCGATTGTTGGAGACTGCCGTCGAGTTATTGAGGAGTTGGTCAAGGCGGTTCGCTCTGACCTAGAGAAGCGTCACTGGCCAGACCTCATTCCATGGTGGAGCGAGATCCGCACCTGGCAGAGAGACTTCCCGCTCTATTACGAGCAGGAAGAAGACGGCCCCCTCAAGCCACAGTTCGTTATCGAGAAACTTAGAGACCTCTCACCAGACGACACGATCGTTGCCTCGGGTGTTGGCCAGCACCAGATGTGGGCTAGTCAGCACTGGAAATTTGATTACCCGTATACATGGGTTAACTCAGGTGGCCTCGGAACTATGGGCTTCTCTGTCCCTGCGGCAATCGGTGCAAAAGTTGGGCGACCCGAACGCACAGTCTGGTCAATTGATGGTGACGGTTGTTTCCAGATGACCGCTCAAGAGTTGGTCACTGCTAGCGCTGAGCAGATCCCGATCAAGGTTGCGATTCTCAATAATGCATACCTTGGAATGGTTCGCCAGTGGCAGGAGATGTTCTACGAGGAGCGTTATAGCGAGGTCTACCTCTCTCCCGACCTCCCCGATTACGTCAAGTGGGCAGAGGCGATGGGCTGTGTTGCGTTCCGTGTTGATGCTCCAGAGGATGTTGCACCAACAATTGAGAAGGCGAATGCGATTACCGATCGTCCCGTGGTTATTGACTTCCGAACTGATTTCCGCGAGAAAGTCTTCCCGATGGTCCCGGCAGGCGCCTCTAATAGCGATGTGCTCCCCGGCCCGACCCCGAATGGAGCAAAGTGATGGAGCAGCATCATCACATTCTGAGTGTCCTCGTTGAGAACAAGGCCGGCGTCTTATCGCGAGTCGCCGGTTTGTTTACTCGTCGTGGTTACAACATCTTCTCGCTAGCGGTTAGCCCGACCGAGGATAATCGATACTCACGTATGACTGTTGTGGTTGATGGTGACTCCTCTCCAATTGAGCAGGTCACTAAGCAGCTCAACAAACTCATTCCAGTCATTGAGATTCGCGAGTTGGCGGCCTCGGATGCGGTTGAGCGCGAACTGCTTCTCGCTACGGTCAAGGCCGGCCCAGAGGAACGCTCACACCTCATCGATCTCGTCTCAATCTTCGATGGGCAGGTCATAGACGTAGGGGTTGCCTCGGTCACCGTGATGGTCGCTGGTACCCCTGATGGCCTCGATGCTGTCTCAGATCTCCTTGCTCCATACGGGATTTCGGAGCTACAACGTACAGGCCGAGTGGCGCTGCCTCGCTTGATTAGAGGCTCTCGCCCGCTCAAGGCTGTTAAATCAAGCGAGCAATAAAGAGCAATAAAGACGAATAAACAGGAGTAAATACAGGAGGCCGAGGGCTTGGAGGGGCGCATACCCCCACCGCTCGCCTAACGTCTGAATCGCTTAGTTGGCTTACTAGCTGACACTAATGAGGAGAGAAAGTTTAATGCCCGCAATTATTTATTACGACGCAGATGTAGATGCAAACCTTCTCGATAATCGCAAGATTGCGATTCTTGGTTACGGATCACAAGGCCACGCTCACGCGCTGAACCTCCGTGACTCTGGGGCCGATGTTCGCATCGGACTGCGCGAGGGGTCATCGAGCCGCGCTAAGGCAGAGGCCGCCGGACTTCGTGTCCTCTCCATCGCAGAGGCTGTAAAAGAGGCCGACATCATCATGGTGCTGCTTCCGGATACGGAGCAGGCACGAGTATTCCAAGAGGACATTCTCCCCAACCTAAGCGAGCGCGACTCTCTTGCTTTTGCACACGGGTTCAACATCCACTTCGACTGCATTAAGCCGCCGAAGGGTGTCGATGTATGGATGATCGCTCCGAAGGGCCCAGGCCACCTTGTACGCCGTACCTATGAAGAGGGCGGCGGCGTCCCTGGGCTTGTAGCCGTGCATGCTGACGAGACCGGTAAGGCGAAGCAGACTGCGCTCGCATATGCACGCGCAATCGGCGCGACCCGCGCTGGCGTGCTCGACACAACCTTCCAAGAGGAGACGGAGACTGACCTCTTCGGCGAGCAGGTTGTGCTCTGCGGTGGTCTTACCGAGCTAATCATGGCTGGTTTCGAGACACTTGTTGAGGCTGGATACCAGCCTGAGAGTGCCTACTTCGAGACTCTCCACGAAGTGAAACTCATCGTAGACCTCATCTACGAAGGGGGAATCGCGAACATGCGTTACTCGATCTCAGATACTGCTGAGTACGGAGACCTAACACGCGGACCTCGCATCGTTACAGAGGAGACTCGTGCAGAGATGCGCCGCGTGCTCGGAGAGATCCAGAGCGGTGCGTTTGCACGCGAGTGGATCCTTGAGAACCAGGCTGGTCGCCCGCACTTCAACGCGCTTGCGCGTCGCGGAGCTCAGCACCCGATTGAGGTAGTCGGTGCAGAACTGCGATCGATGATGCCCTGGATCGGTGCAGGCAAAGTGCGCCCTCAGGACATCTCCGGCGGTTAAGAAGTACTCCCGATTTTTCTCGGGCAGTTAAAGGGTATGAGATGAGTCTCCCTGCCGAAGCGCTTGTTGTTTAGCGCCGGGCAGGGAGATCATCGCGTCTTGAGTTGTTAATACTGCAGTGGTTGTTAATACTGCATTGCTCTATAACTAGTTAACGACGCCTTCCCAGAACATCGTGTCGCCGACTGAGTTGGAGGTGCGGTGTAGGCGCTCCTGGAGGTGGGTTGAGACCCATACTGCTGCCGCGTTGACTGCATCCTCGGCCTCTTGATGTGTCTCCCAAGAGGAGATTGAGATGACCGTAACTGCATCGACCTCGAGGAGCGAGTAGGCCTGGAAGCCGGGTTGAGACTTGAAGATGTCACGCATCCCGCCAGGGATTAATACAGCCTCAGCGATCTCCTTAGAGGTTCCTTTGGTGACGTCGTATGTAGCGATTCGTAAGTGGTTCAAGATTCTCCTTGGCATTGATAAGCAGTCTCGGGCGAGTCTGCCGAGTAGAGAGGGTAGCGCAGGGTGTGGTCAAGACTCTAAGGAGGCCACGCACAACTATGGCATGATTCCGGGGAGGCTCGGCTTGATCTTTAGCGCTGAATCAAGCGGCACTATCAAGCGGCACTATCAAGCTGGGACTCGGGAGGGGGAGGCTAGTGGCGAAGGCAAATGTAGATTTGAGCGCCTCTACACGCGACCGACTACTTGCGGCTGCAGTCTCGCAGCTCGCTCAGGGCGGAGCAGATTCTTTTAACGTTGAGGATATTCTCGCAGAGTCGATGACATCGAGGAGTTCGCTCTATCACTTCTTTGGGGGCAGAGATGAGTTGCTTCGTGCAGCCGAGGGGCGCCTATATCTCAATCTCTTAATTGGCGAGGGGCGCGAGCCATTGAGAGATGCTGCCGCTTGTAAAACGCGGGAAGAGTCCCGTGAGTTCTTGATCGCCAATGTTGTCCGCTCGGCGACCGACCCTGAGACCGTAAGAGCGCGCCGTTCTCGCTTCGCAATACTTGCACGGAGCATCTCGAGAGGTCGGCCAAACGCAGGGGTCATCGAATCGCAGCGCCTGTTCCTTGATGCAATGACAAAAATTGTCTCGGATGCCAGAGATCGCGAACTAGTTCGTGAGGACCTCGACTGCGAGGCATATGCATGTTTCTTCTATGGGTTAACTATTGGGCGCACTGCTACTGAAGAGGTATTTCTCGATACCTTTCGGTGGCTCGACATGGCAGTAGCGGCGGTGTTAGCCCCTATAGAGATAGATCCAAACGCTCCTACTGTGGGTGCCTGAAGCCTTACAAAGAGGCGAACGCAGCCAACGCGGCTAAGGGAACGATCTAAGACTGAGGAAGGCTCGCCAAGTACGAACGCGCCCAACCAGTATCAGGTCGGGATCTACGAGAGGCTGCAACTAAATCGTCGGGGGCCTCAATCTCTAGGCGAACAAGGGTGCCCCCGAATGTTTTTCCTAGGTTGTCGGCGCGAAGCGTGCTCGGCCCGCCACCGCCGAGAGCATCGCGCAGCACGAAGTTGAGTGCGAGGAGATTCCTAGCCTCATAACGCGTCACCTCTCCGCGTACAAGCGGTGCAAAGTGATCGGCGACACGCTCCGCGGTAACAACCGTTTTAATAAGTTCATAGACGTCTTCGCTATATGCGAAGAGTGCAATGTTGACAAGATTTCCTTTGTCTCCCGACCGATACCCGCATAGTTCACTAAGGGAAATGCGCATCTCAGACCTCCTGGATGGTCACGGTGACTCCGGGATCAACGAATGACTTCTCCACCAACGTGGGCCATATTTCAAGCAGTTCAGTTGAGCCTCCCGCCGACCTCCCCATTGTTGTGTGCCCTGCTGGCGGAGCAGAGAGCATGAGAGGAACCATCTCGCGCGATATTGATGCAGCTGTTTTCTCGTCATCGCAGCGCCAAGCTACGCGAAGCCCAACCTCTCTAGGCTCTGCTGCTCCGGCGGACTCCGGCATGGGTACGGCTCCACCTAATGCGTCGACACCCCAGTATTCAAAGCGCCACTCCGCTACTTCGTAGCCAGCCTCAGCGACTCGTCGCGCAAATATGGCGGCGGTTGTCTCTGCCTTCTCGAGCGCGTATGGCCAAGCGAACCCTGCGCGTGCTTCCCCAGACCAACCCGAGTGATGCGCTAGAACCGCTTTATATGTAGGGGTTGCTGGCTTTCCCCGCACTCCGGTTATGCGAACGCGATCCTCACCGAGGTCTTCAAATTGAGCGGTTGTAAAGTCTGCGAGTACATCGGGGTGCATGTAACTACTCGGGTCTGAGACTTCATATAGGAGTTGATGTCTCACGGTGTCGAAGTCGACGCGCCCACCAGATTTAACAGGCTTGGTGATTATTGCTGTGCCGTCTGCGTAGACCTCAGCGATCGGATAGGGGAGGTTCCACGGCTCTGGGATACTTGACCAGTCGCCACTGAAGTTGCCACCTGCGGTCTGCCCCGAGCACTCGAGTAGGTGCCCGACCAGCGCGCCTGCAGCGAGTCGATCCCAGTCGTCCCAAGCCCACCCAAACTCATGAATGAGCGGGGCGAGGAAGAGCGCTGCATCTGCAACTCGTCCAGTGATGACGATGTCCGCCCCTGCATCTAGTGCCTCAACGATTGGGCGAGCACCTAGGTAGGCAGCAAAGAATCTTGGATCACCCTGCGCGCTATGAAACTCCGCTCCTGTATCTAAATGCTTTAGTTGCGAAGCAGTAGCGGCATGGAGTTCGTCGAGTCGACCAAATAAGTCATCCCCAAGCACAGTTGCAATTCTTAGGCCGGTAATACCAAGATCGCGCGCAGTCTCAGTTGCTACGCGCGCTGCCGCTGCTGGGTTCATCCCACCCGCATTGGTAATTACTTTCACGCGGCCTGCAGCAACCGCGGGCATTGCTGTCTTTAAGTAGACCGGGAGGTCTCTCGTATATCCGCGCGACTCATCGCGTGCTCGGTCCTTCTGGAGTATCGCGAGCGTTAGTTCGGCGAGTGCCTCAAGGCAGAGGTAGTCAATACCGTCCTCTAGGAGGCCAGCGATCGAACTCGGCGTGTCTCCATAGAAGCCTTGGCCTCCAGCGATGCGAAGAACTTTACTGCTCACTTTGAATGTTCACGTTTATTAGTCACGTTTTACGCACCCGTCACGAGTTGATTTGTCCGCATCAGAGGGTAGTTCAGAGTTAAGTATTTAAGACTTAGTTAGAGAGAGGGGCGACGCTGCGCCCACGGCATTGCCTGCTCGAGTTGCCCGGCAACAGAGAGGAGTAGATCCTCGCGCCAAGCGCCACTCACAAGTTGAATCCCGATGGGCAGGCCGGAGGGAGAGATATTCGTAGGGACTGAAATTGCAGGCTGCCCTGTGACGTTGAATGGCGCACAGTAGGCAACGAATGGAGTCGCTCGGGCCGCTGCTGTTCCAGGGTCATCTGGTCGAGCAAGGTCCCCGAGTAGTGGTGGTGGCTCCGCGAGCGTCGGGGTTAGGAGCAGATCAAACTCATCCCACCATGAGAGCATTCGGCGAGTCCATGCATGTATTGATCGAAGCGATGCCTGTACCTGTACGCCGGTAATTGCCCGACCCATCTCCGCGTAACTCCAAGTAATTGCCTCGACATCATCCGCTGTAACCGCGCGCCCTGCAATATCGGCAATTTCATCTAGGTCTGCAGCAACATTGGTCGAGAGAATTGTAAGGAAGTTTGTGAGCAGATCCTCAGCTAACGCATCCGGGGATGACACCTCTACACGATGACCAAGTGACTCAAGCATGCGCCCAGCCTCCTCGGTAGCCGCAACGCAGTCTGGGTGTGTCTCGCACATGGCGCTTGGAGCGCTAGTCAAGATGCCGATGCGAAGACTCCCTGGATCGGTAGTAACTGCATTGGCGTATGAACCATGTCGACTAGGCGCAGCGTATGGATCGCCGGGCACTGCTCCTGCGATCACATCAAGGAGCGCACCCGAGTCGCGCACACTGCGAGTGAGCACGCCACGCATAACAAAACCGTTCCAAGGCTCGCCCTCGTCTGGCCCAAGCGAGATACGACCTCGGCTCGCCTTAAGCCCAATTAACCCATTAGCGCTTGCCGGGATCCGAATAGATCCACCACCATCGCCGGCGTGACCAACCGCGACCATCCCTGCAGCGACCGCTGCACCGGATCCACCCGATGATCCGCCCGGGCCATGCGCAAGACTCCACGGGTTGTGGGTTGGGCCGTATGCCTCGGGCTCAGTAGTGGGCTGCAGACCAAACTCAGGTGTATTCGTCTTACCGATTGCGATCATGCCCGCAGCGCGCATCTTCGCTACGAGTGTGCTGTCAGTCGGGGCGATGTAGCCGAGTTCTTTTAGCAATTTATTTCCGTTGTGATACGGAGCCCCACCGAGGGGACCATCTAGGTCCTTGACTACAAACGGCACTCCTCTAAATGCTCCATCTGGGAGTGCCGGATCCGCGGCCTCCGCGCGTGCACGCTCGCGCAGGTCGTGGATAACAGCATTGAGAACTGGGTTCACCTCATCAATGCGGGCGATTGCTGCCTCGACTAACTCGGATGGGCTTGCGTCTCCGGAGCGCACAAGCTCAGCCTGAGCCGTGGCATCTAATTCGTTGATTGCGCGGTTGTTTAAGGCCGGATTATTTGAAGACGAGTTATTTGAAGACGAGTTATTTGAAGACATGACTAAAGACCGTAGCCCGATGCAGACTCAAAGGCACGCTAAGCAACGCCTTGATTCCGGGGCTCTGAGAGGCCAGAGTGCGATTGGCGTTACCAGCCGCGCAGGTCTACAGCCCAGGTCTCGATTATGGAGTCTCCGCCAGCCTCGGTTAGGTGCATTTTGTCGTGATAAGCAACCGTTGGGTCGATGTGGGCGGGGGTAACCATCACCCGATCCCCAACCTTGAGATGCGCTCCCTCGTGAGGAAGGATCGTTGTGTGCTCGTCGGAGCAGAAGAAAACATCCGCACCCTCAACCATCGGGTTGCCATGATCCATTCCAAGCGACTTGAGCCCGATGTCGCAGACAGCCCACCCTTTAGGGGAGACCGAGACAACCGTTGCTACTACTTTGAGAGCCTGCTGGAAGGGGAGTCCGAGAGCGGAGTACGCGGTATCCATGAGTGCGTAGGAGCCGGCCTGAATCTCATTTGCCCAAGTGTTGATCGCATAGGTCCCTGTGCCGCCGGCGGAGATGATCTCTCCTCCAACGTCTCCATGTGCTTTTAGAAGCAGTGCCATGGCCTCCTCTGTAAGTCGCGTGCGCTCCTCGTGAGAGGCAAGCCCTACGACATGGCCTTCGTAACCCATTACTCCGCGCACCGAGAGTCCGCGAGTGCGTGCTGCGTCGGCTATCGCTCCAGCGCCCTCGGGTGGGACACCACAGCGTGGAAGCCCAACCTCGACATCAATTAGCGCCTCGCGCAGCCCAGCATCGGCTGCAGCATTAACGGTCTCAATCGAGTCGAGAGCAATTGTTATGCGCGCCTTCTCTTGCTCAACAAGAAGCGCCATTGCAGCGAGGCGAACAGGGTCAACAGACTCGTTGGCGAGGAGAAGGTCATGCCCGAGGCCTGCGTTGGCCATTCCGATTACCTCTAGCGGTGTCGCACAGGTAAATCCAAGATGGCCATGAGCGCTCTGCCGTCTAGCTAACGAAGTTGTTTTATGGGCCTTTACATGGGGCCTACAGCGTTCTCCAGGTAGGAGGGCGGCCATCGTCGCTAAGTTGGACTCAAGGGCGCCGGAGTCGAGAATTAGGGCAGGGGTCTGGAGATCGTTCACATTTAGTGTCATGTATGCGCGAGCATGGCACGCATATGCCAATCCCCGCTGAAGAACGCCCACCAATTACCCATGACCTGCATACGGATGAGCTGCCTCCGCTGCCCCAGCGTGATTACTTGATCCCTGTCGAGCGATGGATCGAGGCCCCCGCGGAGCTGGTGAGCCTTGGGAGCGATTTCGGTGTCTCGTTAGTTGCTTTCAAGCGACGCATTGGGAGATATCTCCTCTGGAGAGCGGGGCCAGCCGTAGGTGCAGACGCTTGTTACATGGCGCTCGATGCAGATGACATCTCTCGGAGATTTACTTTCCGTCTCCTCGCCGATTCGACGGGCTCTGGGGCGGGGCCAGACGGAGTGCTCCATGACAGATTCCGAACTTGGAAAGAATCACTCCGCGACGATATGTAGAGAGCTATTTAGAGAGCTATTCAGACGGTTTAACGCGATGGGTTATTAGCGCGGGAGTAGACGTCGGAGGAGCTTGCCGCCGGGGGAGCGCGGAATCTCCTCGACCATTCGGATCTCGCGCGGTAACTCTGGGCCAGAAAGGCGAGACTGCGCGAATGCCCGCATATCCGCGAGGCTCGGCGGGAGCCCTTTGCGTACTGGAACAACGAACGCAACTACGCGCTCGCCCCACTCTGGATCGGGAAGCCCAACGACACAGACATCTCGGATCGCTGGGTGCAGTAACAAGACATGCTCGACAGCAGTCGGCGATACGTTTACGCCGCCACTGATGATTACGTCTTTGCGGCGGTCGCCGACCTGGAGGACTCCACCTGGAAGCATGCGCCCTAAATCGCCGGTGCGAAGAGCGCCATCAGGGGTAAAAGCTGCTTTAGTTGCAGGCTCATCTAGGCGGTAACCGCTCATCGTTATCTGGCCACGGACAAGTATTTCATCGGTCTTCGGATCGATTGTTACCTCAACGCCGATCATGGGGTGGCCATTATGCACGCAGCCTCCGCCCGTCTCAGTTAGCCCATAGGTAGTAGTGACATGCGCGCCGCTAGCGCGAGCACGCGCTAGGAGACCGGGCGGTGCCGGTGCTCCGCCTAAGAGGATGTGACGGAACTGATCTACAGGAGCACCAGCATCGAGTAGTCGTGCGAGAGTTGTGGGAACGAGCGAGACGAGCGTGGCGCCTTGCTGAGGGGCTCTTGCGACTGCTGCGGTATCGAACCGGTCGTGCACTATTACGGGCGAGCCAGTGTGAAAGCTTCGTGCGAGTATTGCCAACCCGGCTACACCTGTAAGGGGTACACAAGCGAGCCAAGTGTCGTCAATAGGGTCGACACCAATAGCCGCGTGTACTGCGAACGCGCTTGCCTCTAGAGCATTCTCGTCGAGCATTACCCAGCGAGGCTCAGAGGTAGTTCCGCTCGTCGCAACTATCGCTGCTACTCCTGCGGCGACAGGCTCGCCCTCGCCATCACGATCGCTCCACACTCTTCGACCTTTGCCATCTAGCACCTCGGTGGGGCGCAGCGTCGAGAGCCGCTCCTCTATCCGGAATGAAGGGTCACGCGGATCAATGACTGCGACTGCCTCACCGCTTGCCCATGCCTCTTGGACGGCAACGGCCGCTGCCGCTGGGGGCAGCACGATTGCTAAGAGGGAGGACTCGTTACCTAAATGCATTAACCGGTACGGTAACCCTCCTGCCGGGGTCGTTGGCGACCTGCGGTCGGAATAATCCGCCCCGTAGCGATCGCGGGCCATCTTTAACATGTCGAGGTAAATCTGTGGCTACAACTCAAGAGTGGATACAGGGGTCACGCCCGCGTACCCTCGGCGCAGCAATTGCGCCCGTAGCGGTCGGTACCGCAGCGGCCTCAACCCTCGGGCCAATTACTTGGTGGCGAGCCCTCGCCGCCTTAGTAGTGGCACTGGCGCTCCAAGTTGGAGTGAACTTCGCAAACGATTACTCCGACGGGGTACGCGGCACGGATGCGGATCGACGCGGGCCGGTACGCCTAACTGCATCCGGCTTAGCAACGCCTGGAGCGGTGCGTGCCGCGGCAGTAGCGAGCCTGCTAGTTGCTGCGGTCGTTGGGGCGTTGTTGGCCATTGCAACGTATCCATGGTTGTTGCTAGTCGGCGCAGCGATGCTTCTCTCTGCAGCGCTATACACAGGCGGGCC
>CAMDSG010000021.1 GCA_945907055.1 Bifidobacterium breve
ATAGTCATCGCCGGTCGCAATCCTGGACATGCAAACTGGCTCGATACCGCTGGACACAACTCGGGGTACATGATGTTCAGGTGGATGCGTAGCGAAATGGGTGACGCCCCAGAATGCAAGGTTATAGAACTTGGGGGCTAAACCTGCCCTTCTAAAACCCTGCCTAACTAAAACCCTGCCCAACTAATGGTTTACGCGAATAGCGACGGGTCGATTGTTATATAGGTAGCTTCGCAAGAAGAGATCAAAGTCTCTCCATCATGGCAATCAGCGGAGATGAACAACCTTCTGTCCTCTCGTCCGTTTAGACGAGCACGAAAGGTAAGCGGAACCTCAATCGGTGTTGGCTTGTGGTATCGCACGCTAATCGTTCCAGTAAACGCGGCGGTCTGGGCAATTCGAAGTACGTAACCAGTTACGTCATCAAATACGCCGGCTACTACCCCACCGTGCGCCCTACCAGGACCCCCCTCGTTTGCAGCTTTAAATACGACCGTTGCCACGACCTCTTCTTCATTGAATTCCACCTCAATATCGACCCCTGTCGGGTTCGCTGGGCCCCCGATAGCACGGTCAGCCATTACTGAGAATGCTGCATGCGAAGTATTGATCTCCTCGCCATCCTGGGCCATCCCGAACATTTTCTCAACGTGGGCGGAGAGTGCAGCGGCTCGATCCCTACGTTCAAAGGGCGCTAGTGCATCTGCGAGCGCTGCGGCCTCCGATGTAATGCGATTCAGAGTCTCAAGATCGCTATCACGCCCAACTAGTTCGTGGTTAAGACGCCGCAGAGATGAGGAAGCATTTAGGCGGGCCTCGAATAGCTCCTGATCAGACATATCTGAGATACAACCACCGCGCAGCCCCATTCGCCAATTCAGCCTGCATCTCAGCCGGATTGAGCCTCTCTTCCTCGGTCTACAGGATTAACATTTACTTCTTGACCCCAAAAATGGCCAAAGCACGAAGACAAACCCAGAGGAGCATTAATGATTAAGAAACGAATCGCCATATTCTCAAGCACCACGACTCTGGTGGTTGCACTCCTCGCTGCTCTACTCGCGTCATCCGCAGGCGCTGCAACGGTTACAAAACGCATCATAAAAGTGGAGGCGACTATCGCCTCTCAGCAGAAGATCACACATACCGTCTCTCCGAATAGTCGGCGCGTTTACGGATTCAATCTCCTAGTAGGGCGAGACGAACGCGGGACCAACCCGATAGATGTAGAGATGCTCGGTAATGTCGATTACTTAAAGGGAAATGGCGAATTCTTCGGGTTCATAACATTCACCGCTAAGGATGGCAGCACCCTTGGAGTTCGGATGAACGGCACGGCAAAGCTGCTGCCAAATGGAACCGACACGCGTTTCAGCGCCCCACTAAAAGTTATTGGGGGTACTGGAAAATGGCTCCAAGCTGCGGGTAAGGGAACCTTCACCGGATCGCGCAGCGCGGCACTTGGTACTGAAGTGAAGTCAAAATTCGTCATTCGCCTTAAGGCTCGATAGAGAAGAATAAACAAGTAGTAGCGACTCCTTGTAGCCCGATTCAACGCCTATAATTCAAGCGATGGACCGGCGTATCTCAGTTGTTCTTATAGGGGCTGCGACAGTTGCATTCGCACTCGTTGCTGCACTACTTGTCGGTGGCAGCGAGAATGGCGGCGACAACGGCTCATCGTTGAGCGCCCTCCCCACAACTACGAGGCAGGAGCGGTCTCCCCAGAGCGATCCGGTGGTTGCGAGTAGTTCAACGCCAACAACTACTACAACCTCTCAATCTAAGACGCCATCGGAGGCCCGCCGCCTAACGACTCTCCGCACAATAAACGGTGCCATCTCCCCTAAGTCTGTTGTGGCCTCCGGACGGGGCCTCGTCTCAGCACAGAACATGATGTACCAGCACTCGGTGACTGTCTATGACGCTGACGGGAATTTGGTCAAGACGATCCCCGACTCCGTTGACCTAACCGCTTTTGGCGCACCGGGTCACCCTGGCATATCTAAAGGATCTCCGGTCGAGGCCGCCTACTCGCCCGATGGTCGAACTGCTTACGTCTCGAACTACTCAATGTACGGGTCCGGATTTGGCCCCGAGGGCTCAGACTCCTGTAACGCGGGTGACGGAACCTCTGAGTCTTTTCTATATCGAATAGACATGAAAGCACTGACCATCAACGCGGTAGCGGCTGTCGGCGCAGTTCCAAAATACGTTGCTGTGACACCCGATAATCGCTATGTACTCGTCTCGAATTGGTGCTCTGCTGCCGTATCAGTTGTTGATCGCTCCTCGATGAAAGAAGTAAAGCGCATTCCAGTAGGTGCGTATCCACGCGGCATAGCCGTTAGCCCAAACTCGAGTAAGGCATACATCGCTGTCATGGGCACGAGAGATGTCGCAGTAATTGACCTAGGGACCCTCGGGGTGTCTTATATTCGCAACGTCGGCGGAGCCCCCCGACATGTAGTGATTGACCCCACAGGTCGCTACCTTTATCTGACTCTAAATAAAGATGGCCAGGTTGTGAAGGTTGATACGACAACGGGAACAGTTGTCGGGCGAGTGAATACTGGGAGTCAACCTAGGAGCATGGCCATCTCGCCGGACGGCACTGCGCTTTACGTTGTCAACTACGACTCCAATACTGTCGCCAAAGTGCGAGCCTCAGATCTCGCCATCCTTCAAACGATCTCTACCGGTGAGCACCCGATCGGCATCACCTATGAACCCACGACCAACCGAGTCTGGGTTGCTGTCTACACCGGCTCCATCGTTGTGCTCCAGGACTCCTAAAACCTTCAGCCGTTTGTCTCTGGTTCGGATTCTCTCGGCCAAATCGAACTCCAAATGCGGTTAAAAACCCCTCATAAATAGGTCCTCTACCTAGGACCAAAGACCCAACTTTTTATGGGGGCCCGCTATAGCGCTAGCAATTTCCTCTGTTACTTGATACGGGCCTCAAGGCCTATCTCCATGCTGCCGATGCTCTAAGTGTCCGCAACAAGGAGAACAACAGAGATGTTAAGTGTAAGAAAATCTGCTTCGACGAGAGGCGCCCGAGCAGTTCGGCCGCGTATCGCGTCTATCGCTGGAGTGATTGCACTCGCGATGGTCGCAACTGCTTGTGCAGCAGTCCCTGTGACAGCGTTTACGCGAACTGGAGCGACAGTCGGTGACCCTTCAACCGCAGTTGAATGGTTCGCCTCCCCAGCTCCAAATGGGCGAGAGGTTCGCCTGGCACTTCTTCGCGCTCAAGGCGATGGACCGCACCCAGCACTATTGATTCTCCCGGGTAGCGATGGACTAACCGATACCTATGTAAAGCTCGCTCGAGACTTTGCGGCACAGGGCTTTGATGTTGTAGCGGGCTGCTGGTTTGGCCTCCCCAACGCCGCTAGCGACGCCGAACGCATCGACTGCAACAACGCTCCTGATTTCACTGGGGTCTCCGAGGCCTCTGTAGGCGCAGTTCAGGCGCTTGTAGATGCGACACTTGAAGCAACAGGGGTAGCCCCAGATCAACTTGGGATCCTTGGATACTCAAGAGGCGGCGGCGCGGCACTGCTTAGGTCAGCCCGCACCGGGGCTGAAGAGCCAATTGTGGATCTCGCCGGAATGGTTACTGGTCAGGTACAGGGATTTGGTACTCCACTCCCCACCGATGTCAACATCATTCCTTCTGCTACCTCGATCTCCGCACCAACCTTGATGCTTCACGGCACTAGTGACTCCATCGTTGTTCCTACGCAGACCACAACTCTTGCGAGTGCTATGCGTTCAGCGAAACGGGATGTAACAGTTCACTGGTACACAACGGAGTGCGACGGCGGATGCAACCACGACCTCTTGTCCCACACCCGCTCTCGGAACGACGTAATTGAGCGGGCCTCGGCCTGGCTACACCGCCAACTCAGTTAGGGATTAGTCCTCAAAGATGATCGTGCGATTACCCGTTAGCAATACGCGAAACTGGCAATGAGCAGATAGGGCTTGGGCGAGTACCGCGCACTCCAGTTCGCGCCCTCGCCGAGCCAAATCTTCTGGCCCGTCACGATGGGAGACCGATGTCGAGGCCTGAGCAATGATCGGCCCTTCATCGAGGTCTACGGTCGCATAGTGCGCAGTGGCTCCAATCAATTTCACTCCACGGTCCCATGCTCGCTGGTAGGCACCCGCACCTATAAATGCTGGCAAGAGCGCATGATGCACATTGATTGCAGGTGCCTTAATTCTCTCTAGGAAATCAGCCGAGAGAATACGCATGTATCGGGCGAGTACGACAAGATCAAAATCAAAACCATCAAGAGCCTCTAGCACCGCCGACTCATGCTCCTCCCTAGTGCGTCCATCTACCATGACCTCGACAAATGGCACATCGAATCGCCGAGCCAAGTCCGCATGGTCAGGCTGATCGGAGACGATGCACGCCACATCGATGGGGTTCTCAGCAAGCGCTACCTTCGACATCACGTCATACGCGGCATGCCCCGCACGAGAGACAAATAGTGCGATCCGAGTACGAGTCCCTATGAGGTGGCATGTCACTAAACCTGAGGTGAGAGCCGCTATCTCGTCGCGCATGATCTCAACGGACTGAGCCATCGGGATCGAGATAACCATTCTCTGTACAAAGGCCAAACCCGGAATCGTGTGCTGTTCTGCCTCGGCGATATTCCCACCTATATCGCGCACATACGAAGTTGTATCGGCGACAAGTCCGGCGCGGTCTGGCGCGGAGACTAAAACCACAACATCTTGAATCACCGCTTAACCACTAAGCCCTTTGCCTCAAGATCAGCGATGAGTGCTGCGTTCGTGGTGCCGAGAACCGATGCAAGGACAGTGATGTCGTCCCTCCGGAGCGTCATCACCTTGCCGGCATAATCTCCACGGCGAATCTGGATTGCAGATACGTAGCGACGAATGGCCTCGGCCATCGGAGAGTAGAGCGCAGAGAGCCCGACCAAATCGAGGCTGATGCTCTCACGACTGGTGTCTCCTGGGAGCGCAATCATGCCCTCGGGCTGGGGCATCATGACCTCAGCGCGCACCCCATAGAAATCTGCGAGCCGTAGCAAGCGGGGCGCAGAGATCGAGCGCTCGCCTCTTTCGTATGCCCCGAGTACGGAGGCCTTGAACTCCTTATTCGACTCAACCTCAACGGCATGGAGAGAAAGCCCCTTCTGGGTGCGCACGGAGCGAAGCCTCTCCCCCACAGCGATCCCGAACCGTTCTACCGCCGCAGCCTCAAACTCGTCCACAACTCCACTCGATGCAGTGGCCTGTTCATCCTCAAAATCGTTCACTCCCCAATCCTGCCCCATGTAGCGAGCCAAGGATGAGACCTAACTTCCTAATTGTGGTCTTTGTCACTGAACTCGGGATGAATCGCCCGCCTCGGCTACGTTTTGGATCTGAATCCGAACCAATATCTCGAGAGGAAACACCATGCCAGCACCTGACCCCAAAGACCTTGGACCGCTCGCCGCTCTAATCGGCACATGGGAAGGAACTGAGGGAGTCGACGTCTCCTTCCACAATGACAAAGACGCCGTAGCGGAGACCCTCTACACCGAGAAGGTCACGATGAACCCCTTCGGACCGGTGGTCAACGGCGAGCAGTCTGTATACGGACTCGACTACCGCATGGCGGCTTACAAGGATGGCGAGGACGAGCCATTCCACACCGAGATCGGCTACTGGCTCTGGGACGCAGCCGATCAGCAAGTTATGCGTTGCTTCTTGGTGCCACGCTCAACGATGGTGCTCGCCGGCGGAACCTGTGCCGCTGATGCAACCAGTTTCAAGATGACTGCCGAGAGAGGCTCCCTTACTCACGGACTCCTCGAGAGCATTTACTTCTCTCAGAACGCAAGCACCTCCTCCTACACCGTTGACATAACAGTGCACGACGAGAACTCTTGGTCATACGACCAGACAACCGCTGTTGATCTCCGCAAGCACGAAAGCGGTTTTGCCCACACCGACCGCAATACTCTGCGACGGGTTAGCTAACACCAGATGATGGATCTACTTGCTGCCGACGAACTGCTCACAACCACGAGGTCGGTACGCAAGCGACTCGATCTGACCCGCGAGGTATCACTCGACGATGTCATGGAGTGCATCGAGATTGCGCTTCAGGCACCGACGGGATCGAACCGTCAGGGCTGGTCTTTCATTGTTGTCACTGACCCCGGCAAACGCTCAGAGTTAGCGCGTCTCTACAAGGACGCTATAACGCTGTATTCGCAGATGCCTCGCCCAGAGTATGAGGCGGGTGACCCACGTGAAGCAAGCAGCCTCAAGGTTGCTGAATCAGCTTGGTACCTCGCAGAGCACCTGCATGAAGTCCCTGTGCTTCTTGTTCCCTGCATTGAGGGCCGAGTCGAGGAGGCAGGCGTACTCGCTCAGGCCTCAACCTACGGATCGATTCTCCCGGCGGTCTGGTCCTTCGCACTAGCTGCTCGGGCTCGTGGCCTCGGGACAGCATGGACATCCCTGCACCTCATGTACGAGAAAGAGGCTGCGGAGATTCTTGGAATTCCTGAACACGTAACCCAGGCTGCACTCCTCCCGGTTGCATACTTCACCGGAGAGACCTTCAAGCCTGCCGTCCGTTTACCGGCACGTGATGTAACTCATCTGAACCAATGGGGAACTCGGCCGTAGGGGTTCATCCGTGCCCGCCTACGCGGAGACGTGTGGAGCTACCTGGCGGTCGTAAGCACCCGAGAAGAGCGGCGACGAGACCAAGAAGTCTGCAGTAGATCGGTTGCATGCAACAGGTATGTTCCAGACAACTGCAATTCGAAGCAGCGCCCGCACATCGGGGTCGTGAGGCTGAGGCTCTAGTGGATCCCAGAAGAAAAGCAGCATGTCGATTCCATAGTCAGCGATTCGGGCACCGATCTGTTGATCCCCACCTAGAGGACCAGATCTCAGTCGCTCGATCGGAAGGCCAAGCTCCTCTGCAAGTAATCCCCCGGTTGTACCGGTAGCGCAGAGTTCATGCTGCGAGAGAATCTCCCTGTGCTCACGCGCCCACTCAAGCAAGTGCTGCTTCTCATGGTCGTGCGCAACGAGGGCGATACGTTTTCGCGCTGGGAGGCTGGCATCGGGGAGTTCGTTAACTGTCATGGGTTGAGTCTCCCCCATCCGGAGGTCTAACTGGTGCCGCGGAGATCAAACTCCGGCAAACGCAATACGAATAACGCTCTGAGTCTCGGCTGCCTCATATGCATGGGTCAATCTCCATGCTGTTGGCCTGACTCAAGAGCAAGAACTTCGTCCTTTGCCCACTCGATTGCTGCGAGATGAGTCGGGTCATGCAGCATGGCCTCCTTCGCTGATCTTGCCTCGTCGATATCAGTGGTGTCGCCTTCAATTCGAGCGATGATCGCACGAGATGATGCTGCGATTGCTGCCCGCTCAACATTGTTTGCATCTACATCACGCGCGTAGGCATTGATGGCCATCGCGAACTGCCTCACAATAAGCCCATCATCCGGTGGGCACTGAAGGACCATCCCGCCCTCGCCGGTCTGGATCAATAGGTACAGCTCACGCTTATCTGCAACCTCACGCTTCTGAGCAGCGAGCGATCCAAGCATTCCGATCCCGCCGAATAGAAGACCACCGGCCGCGAGCCGTGTAAGCGTTGGGCGGTGAGACATCGAGAGGTTGCCTCCACTCTCCACATCAGCCGAGCATCCGCGTAGCCATACGGTCCCGCCGTTTGGTGTAGTAAGTGTGCGCTCGTGTAACACCACTCCGCGATACTCGCCGATGCGTTTACCACTCGGGCTCTCCGCCTCCGCCAATTGCGTATTCTCAATCTGCAACTGATTACTGCGCGAGATCTCTGCATCCCTAACCGCGCGTTCGGCCGCAGCGATGGCGACCGCATGCGCGCGCTCGGCGTCACGCACTGCTCTGCGCCCCGCCTTTACTGCGCGCCTATCAGACCGATCCAAGGAGCGTCTCTCCGGCACTAGCACCACTGGCATTGATGAGTCGATGCCCTCCAAGCCTGCAGGATCTGTGGCAGCAGCACCATCAACTGCGATCGTGGAGGTCCAGTGACGGCCATCATGCCAGCGCGCGTGGGAGCGGTGAGCGGGGTCGGAATACCATCCGGCGGCTACCTCTCCGTCGCGCTCCTCGCCCTCTAGATCATTTAAGACTTGATCATCTGCCATCGCTTCACTCCCCTGCCCAGCGCGCTTCTGCTTATCTCCGTCAGTATTCATAGAACCTAACTTAATGACAGGGTGAGACAGGCACAACGAAGAGTGCCCGGCACTAGGCCGGGCCCTCTAAATAATCGAGGCTCAAGTGCGCCTCTCGGCGCGTTAAATCACTTAGGTGGCATCCTGATTCCGCCATCAACGCGCACAATCTCGGCGTTCATGTACGGGTTCGTGATGAGGTCAAGCACCATGAATGCGAGCTCCTCTGCTGAACCAAGGCGCTTCGGGAAGAGTACAGACTTGCCGAGATTTGCCTTGAAGGCCTCTGATGCCTCTCCGACACCGTAGATCGGGGTATCGATGAGACCAGGAGCAACGGTGTTAACGCGGATACCTGCAGGAGCGAGGTCACGGGCAATTGGGAGTGTCATTCCGACAATTCCACCCTTAGAGGCTGAGTAGCAAGCCTGACCAGTCTGGCCATCAAACGCTGCAACTGATGCCATGTTTACAATCGCACCACGCTGACCGTCTTCAGTAATCGCCTCTGTCTTGGCCATCGCCGCAGCAGACAACCGGAGCATATTGAATGAGCCGAGCAGGTTTACCTTGATAACAAAATCAAAGTGCTTCTGCTCCATTGGCTCGTTGTTGCGGTCGATCGTGCGCCCGGCCCAGCCGAGTCCGGCGGAGTTGACCAATACGCGTAGCGGGCCCATCTCGGATGCCGCTGCTACTGCTGCTGCACCATCTTCTTCGTTAGAGACATCGCACTTGACGAATAATCCGCCGATCTCTTTTGCTACTGAAGTCCCGAGATCTTCATTTAGGTCAGCAACGACAACGCGAGCTCCAAGATCAGCCAACTGCCGTGCGCATGCCTCGCCGATGCCAGAGGCACCACCGGTAACAATCGCTGATGACCCATTCAGGTTTAGTCTTGGCATCGTGTTCCCTTTCGGTAAGTGTTATTTGTTGGAGGCTGTTATTTACAGGTTTTTACTTAGCTGATTATTTCCCGGTCCAATTTGGGGTGCGCTTCTCTGCAAACGCAGTTGCTCCCTCCATTGCATCCGCACTTCCAAAGACAGGGTTTGCATACTCCCCCTGCTTGGCGAATTGCTCTGATGTCGACCAGTCAGCAGACTCGGTAATGATCCGCTTGCTAACTGCAACCGCAAGTGGTCCGTTTGCAGCGATCTTTGCCGCTAGTTCTTTTGCGCCGACAAGTGCCTCTCCGGTAGGGACAACACGGTTAATCAGTCCCATCTCATACGCACGTTGCGCATCAACAAAGTCGCCTGTTAGAGCGAGCTCCATCGCTAAGCGCGGCGTAATCTGACGTGGAAGGCGAACGAGACCGCCACCAGCAGCAACGAGTCCGCGCTTGACCTCAGCAATTCCAAACTTTGCGCTCTCTGCTGCGACGATTAGGTCGCAGGTAATCGCTAGTTCAAAGCCACCAGCAAGCGCGTAACCCTCGACCGCAGCGATAAGTGGCTTGCGGGGTGGCGCCTCGGCTACTCCAGCAAATCCGCGACCCTCAACTATTGGTAGGTCTCCAGTAAGGAAACCTTTAAGGTCCATACCTGAGCAGAATGTGCCACCTGCGCCGGTGATGATTCCGACCCGTAGTTCGTCATTACCATCGAGCTCATCCATCGCAGCAGCGATGCCATCCGCAACTGCACGGTTCGCAGCATTGCGTGCCTTGGGGCGGTTAATAGTTACGGTGAGGATGCCATCGGCTACCTCGGTGAGTACTGCTTGATCAGACATGCTCTCGTCAGACTTGCTTTCTTCAGACATTCTCTCTCCGTGTTCTCTGTTGTCGGGATTCTTGATCTGCAGAATGCTGCAGCGTCTAATAACGGCTAATCGTCAAGTATCGCGCTACGGCGAATATCTGCTGGACTCAGAGTGGATAACTACCTATCCATACCTACCCTGCCGAGTGCTTAGAGCGCCAATCCTGCGCGGCTTATTTGGGCAGACATAGCCCCAGACTCAACCAGAGGTCAGGCTCCTGAACATCGCCACCGGCGCAGGCTCGTACCATGCGGGGCGCCCACACTGCGACGAAGCGAATGAGAGCCCTAGGCCAGGGGCGTCGTATTGCTTGTACATCTTGAATACCATAAACGGCCCTGTGTTCCAGTCACTCTTCAAACCAAAGCCGGTTGTCTCGCCAGTCCAAGGGTTGTGCTGCCCCCGTCTCCAGTCTGCGATGTCGTCGCGTAGCCTAGAAGCCCGCGCTCCCTCAGATAATTTCCCTCCGCTATACGAAGTACATGATGGGGTACCGGCCTCCGTCCCCCAAATGCTTTTTGCCGAGTCACCATTTGCATCCATCACGACCCGGAGCCAGTGCGTCGCTCTGAACCCACTCGACCATGCAACTCGCGGTGGCCCTTGATTAGCCACCGTAGAGACCGAGTCATAGGGATGTGCAGCCACCGCATCAAACGTGCTGCGCCCGCCTGCTGCATAAACAGCGGCGAGCCAAGTCGCGGGGTTGCGGGGATCAGATGTCGATCCCGAGGCACTATTGGTGCCACCCGGCGAGAGCCCGCCCGTGAGAATAGGTACCGCTGAGCGGACGCGAATTGCAAAAGCCGAACGCGCTAAAAGGTCTGCGTATGCAACAGGATTTACTGGGCTCCAGAACAATGGATTATTCGGCTCGTTCCATATCTCAAATGCCCCAATTGTCCCTGGATTAGCAGCGGTCAGTCGAGCGGCAACCTCGCTAGCCCAGATCGCCCACTGTTGGTGCTCCGACGTAGTGAAGACATCCGGCGAGTTGGGGGGCCGGTATGTGAAAGTCAAAATCGCACGCATACCAACTCTTCGGATCTCCGCGAGCCGATAGTCGCAATTCGTATAGTTCGTATACGAGGATGGAGAGCAGTCAACCCGTGCCCACCCCGCCCCTGTCGCTGCGACTCGGTTCCAGAATTGAGATTCAGTCATACCTGTTGGAACGTACGGCGTACCCGTCGAGACTCCAATATCTGCCGAGACTGAGCGCCACTCAACCTGCACTGGTGAGGTTGGAGCGGAGCGGCCCACAGCATTGGCTGCGTATAAACGCACTCGACACTCTGAGCGAGTCTCACATTCTTGCGGCATTACAAATGCGCTCGATATATAAGCCGGGTATAGAGACTCGATCTTTGCACTCCAAGTAGCCCCGGCATCGGACGAGACCTGCACAAGGATGTCGGAGACAGGAATACCACCAGTCAGTAGCGGCGCCTTCCATACAACGTTTGCAATGTGCGCTCCTTGCCGACCCACGACACTCGGAGTACGCGGTGCGGACGGCGCAGTCCAAAGTGCTGAACCAGGCAGAGACCACGCCCCGGCTCCATTAGCGCTGAGCGCCGCCACTTGATATCTGCATCCACCACCAGCAGTTGGGGTTGCTCCACAGGGAACGGTCTGTCGACCAGTGCTTGAGGTTAAAGGCAGCGCAGTCGAATACGCAGACCAAGTAGCCCCAGCGTTAGTGGTGGTTGCTGACCGATACTGATACCCGGTCAACGCAATTGTTGTTACGGGTGGGCGCCAGAGAAGAGTCATTCGCCCGACGGTGGATGGCGCCGCTGAGACGTTGGTCGGGGCGGGCGGAAGTAGCGTTGCAGCGACGGCGCCAGGGGCATCAAATGCGCCAAAAGTGGCGGCAAGAAAAAAAGCCAGTGTGATAGCTAAGAGGGGGTAGCTAGAACCCCTGGATAGAGACCTTGCCACTCTCCGCATTATCGCAGAGTACGGACATAGGGACCACTAAGGCAAGGCATAAGGAAGAAAAACCACATTAATCAGGTTTGAATTAATCACAAACCTGTAGTTCAACCTCTATTTCACGCGCAAATAGCGATCAACCTCTCCGGATCGTATAGGTGATCAGTCAAGCAGTATGGATACCGGAATGCGCTCTGACAACTCCACAAAGGCAGTCGCCGAGACTGGACGACTAACCCAGTAACCCTGTGCTCGGTCACACCCCATCTCTCGAAGCGCAGACCACACGTCCTCGGTCTCAACTCCTTCAGCGACAACTCGCATCCCGAGCGACCTACACAACTCGACGATTGCACCAACGATTGCTGCATCATCGGAGTGGGTAAGCATCTGCTGAACGAAACTTCTGTCGATCTTTACTTGATCGATTGGAAGCCGACGCAAGTATGCAAGAGAGGAATAGCCAGTGCCGAAGTCATCTACCGCGACCTTTACCCCAAGATTATGGATTCTCTCCAAGGTCTCAACGGCGCGGGGGTTCTCTAGCACCTGCATGCTCTCAGTTACTTCAATCGTCAGCGCTGCAGCTGGCACATCGCAGATCGAGAGCAGTGTTGAGATGTCATCTGCAAATGAACTGTCGAGAAGATTAGAGACTGAGCAATTAACTGCTACACCAATCATCCGACCGGCCGAGCGCCACTCAGCGCACTACGTAGTCGGCAGTTGACCCAGGCAGGTTGGCTGGGGTGGATGTGATCGTCGCACCGACTCCCGGCAGAAAGGCTAGGGCCACTACCGCTGCAACTAGCGCTGAGACAAAGGCCCGAGGAGCTCTAGAAATATTTGGGTTCTCAAACTCACTTGTTGAGTAAGTAGCCGGTGTGAGAATCATGGTTTCTCTTCGCTGTAGTAACGAGTATGTACGAATTTGTAGTTGCTCCACCACTAAACGCTGCACGCATATAGTGGTCGCATCAGCGCTTAAAGCAGTAGTTAAAGAGATCGCTATTGTCAAATGCGTCTGTGAATTGACTCTGTTTACCCTCAAGTTATTTTAGGATTGCCCGATTTGGAGCTTTATGGGGAGTTTCGCTGCGCTCTCTAGGAGGGAGATCACGTGCTCTATGAGACTCTGACCGGCGATACGATCCCCAGCATGGAGACCATCATCACTTTAGAGACCATGGACGCGTTCATTGAGTTCCACGAGATTGCCCTCCCAGAGCGATTGAGCCGCGGGGACTATTCGCTCTGCGCTGATGAAGCTTCCCGAATTGGAGCCTTAGCGATTCGCACCCCTGCCGGCACGTATACGTATCGCTCGAATGGCGAGAGTATTGAGATTCTCGAAGGGGACGCCGAGGCGCGAAGTGTCATAGGGATTGACCTTGAGTCGTTCTCCGGTCTTCTCAGAGATGTGGACACACCTATAGCGATGCTCTACTCCTCTCGCGTTGAGGCAGTGCGGGGAAACCCAATGAGGTTCGTGCGCTGGGAACCAATTCTTCGAGCGATGTTTCACGGACGCCCGCTATACGACCCTTCGCAATTGTCACTACTAACCAAGAGCGGCAACCCGCTAGATGAGCAGCGCAAGTTTGCTCTTGAGGAGCTACTCGATACTCCAGACGAATTGGCACACTTTCTTAAAACTGCCGGATACGTATTGGTTGAGCAAGTATTTAGCGACGAAGAGGTCGACGAACTTTTTGCAGCGGCGGAGAGACTCGAACGCGAAGCAGTAGAGGGTGACGGTTCGTCGTGGTGGGGGCGTGACTCATCCGGTGAAGCAATCTTGACTCGCGTACTTCGAGGTGCTGAGATACCGTCATTGGACTCGCTCCACGATGACCCGCGAATAGAGGCACTCGTCTCACTCGCCGAGATTCCTGCCGTAGCGAATCATCGCCACGAGCTCGATGGAACCACAGTCTTATGGAAACGCCCTGACATCAAGGAAGGGCTCGCAGACTTGCCTTGGCATCGCGACTGCGGACTCGGTGGGCACGCAGATAATTGCCCGATGTTTATTCTCACTATCTGCCTTAATGACGGCTCTGCTGAAGCCGGTCAACTAAGGGTGCTACCTGGCTCCCACCTCACAAGTTTCCCATTTGTAGAGAACGACGACCCGGAAGCACCTCTTGGCGTGGCGGTTCAAGCGCGTAGAGGGGATGTGAGCGTTCATTACTCAGATGTAATGCATGTCTCGCCACCACCCACCTCGAAGGACGGCCCCTTCCGAGTGAGCATCCTCCTCACATATGGCCCGGAAAAGACTCTTCATCATGCCGGAGGTCGCCACTACAACGATGCGTTATTAGGGGCAGACGACGGCCAAGTTCTCCACCTGCGCGACCTGTAAAGCTCGACCTGTAGAGCGCGACCTATGGCGTCTGCAACGCCGCCCACCGCTGGGGCCTCGCCTAAAGCCGATCGCTCCAAACGCGACTCGCTTCAATAGCTGAGAACTCTCTCCTTGAGTAGGTTCTGGCAGTCAGGGTGCCAATAGTCTGAGGGCTAGAGAAGCAACAACTCTCAACAAACTCGCTTAACTTTGCCTCAACGCATCATGGATCAAGAAAGGCATCAATATGAATCTCGAAGTCCTTCGCTCATATCTCGCTCGGACTCGCGTCACCGAAGATCCAATTACACCTCTAGCGGAGGGCGATGCGCGCATCGAGGTCTCCGGGTTTGCACTTACCTCCAACAACATCTCATACGCAGTCTTTGGTGATGCACTGAAGTACTGGAATTTCTTTCCGGCTGAGACAAACGCCGACGGAGCCTGGGGGCGAATTCCCGTCTGGGGTTTCGGAGTCGTGACCGAGTCGCTCGCCGTTGGTATCGCAGTTGGCGAGCGCATCTACGGTTATTTCCCGATGGGCTCAGAGCTAGTTATAACCCCGGGAAGCATCAATGCCGAATCTTTCGCAGACGTCTCTCCTCACCGCGCTGAGATGGCATCTGCATACAGCAGATACACGCGCACCTCAGCAGACATCATCTACCGAGCAGACCGTGAGTCAGAGCACATGCTGCTCTACCCGCTGTTCTTCACCTCATTCGTTGTCGATGACTACCTCGAAGACCAGTCGGACTTCGGTGCCTCAACGACTATTGTCTCTAGCGCCTCTAGCAAAACAGCAATCGGAATCGCATTCCTATCTAAGGCTCGCGGCCACCGAGTCATCGGCCTCACCTCGCCGGGTAACCGCAGATTCGTTGAGTCGCTAAACATCTATGACTCTGTTGTTCCGTACGACGAGATTGCGAGTATGCCTAAAGAGCCAAGCGTCTTCGTAGATATCGCTGGCGACCCCGATGTCGTGCGCTCAATACACACACATTTTGGAGAGTCTTTAACGTTCTCGGTTGCACTCGGTGGGACTCACTGGAACCATGCTGCCCAAGCTTCAACTGAGCCACTACCAGGCCCGAAGCCAAAGTTCTTCTTTGCGCCTGATCAGATCGCCAAGCGCAACGCCGACTGGGGAAGAACCGGCCTTGGAGAGCGCGCTCTCGCCGCTTGGGACCCATACGTTGTTTGGTGTGGTGACTGGCTTGAGTTCCGCGAGGTTACGGGTGCAGATGACGTGAGGGACACATACCTCGCTCTCCTCGATGGACGTACCGACCCGCGAGTTGGTTATATCTGCAGCCTCACTACATAGGCGGCGCAATACGCAGCGTTACGCAGTAAGTATTCGATTTACCAAGGAGCAACATGCAACTAACCGACCGCACAGCAGTCATCACCGGCGCAGCCTCTGGAATTGGGCTTGCCCTCACTAAGAGGCTCCTTGACGAAGGCATGTCTGTCGTGATGGCCGATGTTGAGGCAGCCACGCTCTCACGCGAGGCGTCAGCACTCACCGATTCTGGAGCAAAGGTGCTCGCAGTTGAGTGCGACGTATCTGACTCAGACCAGATCGCCAACGTTCGCGATCAGGCGCTTGCCAAATTCGGGGCGGTGCATCTACTTATGAACAACGCCGGAGTCGCGTCTGGTTCGCCCAACATACGAACCAAGCCACAGGTATGGGACTGGGTTGTGGGCGTCAATCTCTTAGGGGTTGCCTATGGGGTAAGCGCATTTGCTCCACTCATGGTGGAGCAGGGCGAAGGACACATAGTCAATACCGCATCGGAGGCAGGCCTCTGCGCCACCCCAATGCTCGGGTCTTACCACGCTACGAAATATGCAGTAGTCGGCCTCTCAGAGTCGCTCTTTATGGAGTTAGACGGCACTGGCGTTGGAGTCTCCTGCCTCTGCCCCGAGCTCGTAGATACGAAGATCTTTGAGTCAGGGCGCAACGCACCACCAGCGACAGGTATCAAGCCACCACCGCAGATACCGATCTCCCAGATTGAGCAGTTCATGAGCACCGTTGCGATGGACCCTAAAGATGTGGCCGGCCAAATTGTCTATGCAGTACGCGCCAACCACTTCTGGATCATTACCCACCAAGTAACACGTGCACGCGCATCGCAGCGCAATGCAGACTTCCACGAGATGCGCAACCCGCGCTCGCCGTACAGTCCTCGCTAAAAACACTCCTCGCTAAAAACAGTCCCCGCTGAAAACACTCCTCGCTAAAAACTAAATACCGAGGGCTCGCAAGAAGTCATTTAGAGCGGTCTCGAATACTCGGTTGGTATAGCGCTCCTCGGCGAGCAGCCGCAAGGAATCGCTGGCCCTCTGCCATAACGAGGCGTCGTTCAATAATGCGATCGCCTTATCCGCCTGCTCGGAGACTGAATCAGCAACGAGAATCTCGCTGAGATTCTCATCTAGCCCAAGGTTCTCCGCAGCACATGAGGTCATGACACTCGGGGTCCCCGC
>CAMDSG010000022.1 GCA_945907055.1 Bifidobacterium breve
AACGGCATTGGGTGCATACATTGCAGCGAGTGCCTCTACGTTGCAGGCCTCAACATTGGCGATGAACTCGGCAGCGAGTCTGTGGATATCAATCTGCATGAGATTGACTCTAGGGCGTAATTGTCACAGGCAAGAGTTACTCTCCATTCAACGCATCAAGAGACCTTGAGGCGTTGAATCCGCCAGACTTTATTTCCCCCTCATAGGCAGCGAAATTAAGGGTATGAGGAGACGGCTATGCCATCAGCAATAGGCAGCGAAAGAAGCAAGAAGACACTCAAGACAGATAAATCAGATAACGAATGTATTAAACCCAGCGAGGCGGGATTGAACCTCGCAATTCTGGTCGGCGTGCTCTCAAGCGCCCCGGAGACTCGCGAGATTCCAGATAGGGGAGAGGTGGCGACGCTTCAAGTGCGCGTCTCATCCCTAGATGGCGTGACCTCGGTCCCCGTCACGATGTGGTCACCGCCTGCTTGGTTATTAGCAGCGGGGGAAGGGACCCCAGTGCTAGTGGCGGGCATAGTGCGTAGGCGCTTCTGGCGAACACCAGCGGGCACGACCAGCAGTCGCGTCGACGTGGAGGCGAGAAGCGTTAGTCGTGATGGTGCTAGGCAGCGCGCAACTTTAGCGAAGAGAGCCGAGGCAATCCTTGCCAGCGCTGCTTTAACCGCTATGCCTAAGTAGTGATATGGGCTCAGCCCGTGTACACATCGATGTAGCGGCGGTAGTTAGCAGAGATCTGCGCTGCCGCTACATCTGTGGCTAGGGATCCATCGAGATAGCCCTTGAGTTGGTCCCACCAAATACTTCTCCCAATAGCGAACCCAAGGTACCCAGGGACGCCTGAACCTGTTCGCAGCCAATGGTCAACCTTGGCATCGTCGGCACCGCGCCCAAGTACCACGCAGCCAACGCCGTCACGCCCACCGGTTCGGGCCTGCTCGGAGATCATCTCGCAGTCCTCTCGACGGTCAATGCCCTCAATCTTCCAGATGTCGGCCTCAATGCCGGCCTGCTGCATATTCTGAATTGCGATTCTCATCAGCTCGGGGCGCAGATTCGTGTCGTATGCTTCCTCGCCTCCTGCTGCCTCTATCTGATGAGGCTCACCGGGAACCAATAGTTCAAGGAGAAACTTCCGATCGTTGGCTTTAAGCCAATCCGAGAGAGTCTTTAGCCCTACGAGTGATTTTGCATTGTCCTCGGCATTGCCCTCAGGGTTGAGCCTCACGAGAATCTTGGAGAACGTTGGGTTAAAGGACTCAATGTGCTCGCCGAAGGCGTCGCCATACTCAAAATCAAAGTAGTCAAGACCGCTTTTCTCGACGGGCATTGCAACAATCTGCCCTGCCGCTACGCCTGCTTTTGCAACCGCTGCGCCGAACTGCTCGTCTACTAGAAGCCCGCAGCTCTGCGTGGATGCGCCATCAGATAAGGCGCGTGCAAACCCTTCAGCGATGAGCGCCTTGGCATCGACAATTTTTGCCGACTCCTCGGGCGATGGGTCACCCGGGATTCCAAACATCTTCTTCTGGAATGAGCCACGGTGGTCAAAGGCAAGAATGAACAGTTGCTGGTTGTATCCGAGTGCCATATCTCTCGTTCTCTTCTCTCGGCCTATCGCGGCCGGGTGGTGATGGGCTGGGTGTTGATGTAGCCGGTTGGTCTTGGTTTAGCCGAGGATTTCCGGCGCCACAGATCATACCGGCGCCCGCTTCCCAGAATTGGCCCCACACGTAGTTATGCTTGAGGGAATTCAAGTGCTCACGAGCGTCTTGAAGACAGGTAATGCCATAGGGGTTACCAAAATGCTGGAGATTGATCCTGATGCGTGCCATCGAGGTTGATGAACCAGCGTTAGTCAATAGCAGCAAAGCGTCGTGAAATGAGGACGAAGAGTGAGCCCAGATAATGCCGAGCAGCAAGCAACCGAGGTATTAGAGCGAGTCGTTATTAGATTCGCTGGAGACTCGGGAGACGGTATGCAGTTGGTAGGTGACCGCTTTACCGATGTAAGTGCTGCTTTTGGAAACGACCTAGCAACGCTCCCTGATTACCCAGCCGAGATTCGTGCACCAGCGGGAACAATCGCTGGAGTCTCTTCATTCCAGGTGCATATCGCCGGGACCGACATCGTGACCCCTGGCGATGCGCCGAACCTTCTTGTGGCAATGAACCCGGCTGCGCTCAAGGCCAATATCAATGACCTGATGCCAGGTGGCGCAATTATTGCTAACAGTGATGCCTTTGAGACCCGCAACTTAGATAAAGCCGGATACCTTGGAAACCCTCTCGAGGACGGATCGCTAGCCGCATATCGCCTCTACTCAATCCCTATGACCTCGCTTACGCTTGAGGCTGCAAAGGGAACCGGAGCCAAGCCAAGAGACGCAGAGCGCTCTAAGAACTTCTTTGCTCTCGGCTTGATTGCATGGATGTACACGCGACCAACTGAGGCAATTACCGGTTGGATCGCAGAGAAATTCGGTAAGAACCAAATCGTTCACGATGCAAACGTTGCTGCTCTAAAGGCCGGATATAACTTCGGTGAGACTGCAGAGATTTTTGAGCACGCTTATACGGTCCCGTCAGCGCATTTGCCGGCAGGGCGCTACCGCAACATCACAGGAAACCTTGCGACTGCCTATGGATTGATCGCTGCTGGGCATCAGGCGAAACTTCCTCTGTTCTTAGCTTCATACCCGATCACGCCCGCATCTGACATTCTTCACGAACTCTCAAAGCACAAGCGTTTCGGTATCCGCACTGTGCAGGCTGAGGATGAAATCTCCGCAGCCGGAATGGCAATTGGCGCTGCATACGCAGGGCACTTGGCCGTCACGACAACTAGTGGGCCAGGGGTGGACCTTAAGTCCGAGGCGATGGGGCTTGCTGTCAGTATTGAGTTACCGTTATTGCTAATCGATGTTCAAAGAGGGGGTCCATCTACTGGCCTCCCGACTAAAACCGAGCAGGCAGACCTAATGCTCGCGATGTATGGGCGACACGGTGAAGCACCACTCCCAATCGTTGCTGCTTATTCGCCCTCGCATTGCTTCGATGCTGTTCTAGAGGGTGCACGTATAGCCCTTAAATACCAGACCCCCGTGATGATCCTCACCGATGGCTATTTGGCGAACGGCTCTGAGCCATGGCTCCTCCCCGCTGCTGCTGACCTCCCGGACATCTCTGTGAAATTCCAGACGGAGCCCAACGGCACTGGCCCGGATGGAGAGCCTAAGTACATGCCGTACTTACGTGACCCAATCACGCTTGCGCGCCCGTGGGCAATACCCGGAACCCCAGGACTCATGCATCGTGTCGGTGGCATTGAGAAGCAGGATGTAACCGGGAACATTAACTACGAACCCTCTAACCACGAGAAGATGACTCATCTGCGTGCTGCGAAGATTGCAGGCATCGCAAACGACATCCCTCCTCTCCCTGTCGACGATCCATCAGGAGAGGCAGAGTTGCTTGTTCTTGGGTGGGGAAGTACGTGGGGTGCGATTCAGGCAGGT
Source organism: Bifidobacterium breve (assembly GCA_945907055.1). Classification (GTDB taxonomy): domain Bacteria; phylum Actinomycetota; class Acidimicrobiia; order IMCC26256; family IMCC26256; genus IMCC26256. Next base: position 3,525 of record CAMDSG010000022.1, read on the forward strand.
GCGCGAAGACTCCGTGCCAATGGTGTCAATGTTGCTCATGCTCACTTGATGCACTTGAATCCATTCCCCGCAAATCTTGGCGAGGTTCTTGCTAAGTATCCGAAAGTACTAATCCCTGAGATGAACCTCGGCCAACTCTCACGCCTTGTGCGCGCTGAGTATCTAGTCGATGCCAAGAGTCTTACGAAGGTCCAGGGTCTCCCGTTCCGGGCGGCTGAGATTGAAGCGAAAATGTTGGAGATGATCAATGGCTGAGCCAGTAACTCTTTCACGTAAGGATTTTTCCTCTGACCAAGAGGTTCGTTGGTGCCCCGGGTGCGGCGATTACTCCGTCTTGACCGCAGTGCAGTTGCTCCTGCCCGAGATCGGCATACTTCCTCAGAATCAAGTATTCGTGAGTGGTATCGGATGCTCAAGCAGGTTCCCCTACTACATGAATACCTATGGTGTTCACAGCATTCATGGACGTGCACCGGCATTCGCTACAGGTATCGCTGCTGCGAGACCTGACCTCGACGTGTGGGTCGTAACCGGTGACGGTGACGGACTCTCAATCGGTGGGAACCATCTGATTCATGCCCTTCGCCGTAATATCAATATCACAATTTTGATGTTCAACAATCAGATATATGGCCTTACCAAAGGTCAGTACTCTCCAACGAGTGAGGTTGGAAAAGTAACGAAGTCAACTCCGTTTGGATCGATCGATCATCCGTTTAATCCAATCTCCGTTGCGCTCGGTGCTGAGGCCTCATTCGTCGCTCGAACCCATGACATGGACCGAAAGCACATGACAGAGGTCTTCCGTCGCGCCAATGCGCATCAAGGTGCATCGTTTGTAGAGATCTACCAAAACTGCAACGTCTTCAACGACGGAGCATTCGACGCAGTGGTAGCGAAAGACAGTCGTGCTGACATGCTCATTGATCTCCATCACGGAGAGAAGATTGTCTTTGGCGCCGATGGCGAGCACGGTGTCATGCTCGACGAGTTCGGCGAGGCCCATGTTGTCTCTGTAGCGGATGTTGGGCTCGAGAAGATCTTGGTCCACGACGAGCAACGCCCAGAGCCTTCTCTTGCCTTTGCCCTATCTCGACTCGCCTCAGGCCCATATGAGCCAACGCCGGTGGGGATTTTTAGAGCGATTGAGCGACCTTCGTATGAGATTGAACTCAGCCGCCAGTTGGCCGCAGTTCAAGAACGCGGTGGAGCTCCAGACCTAGATGGGCTACTCGGGTCGGGCAACGTCTGGGAAGTGGTTTAGAGCTAGAGCTCTAAGGCACTAACTCTAAAACGCTATCTCTAATAGGCGAGGTCTAAGAGTCTAAATACCATGCCAGTTCGTGGCTTAGGCCAGAAGAAGGTCGTCTTCTCTGGCATTCTCACGCCTGCTTGACCAGCATCGCGAATTGTCCCAACGCTAACCGGCGCTAAAATTATTGCTGCAGCTGCGCCGCCGTTGGCCACAATCTCAGCACAGTCTTCAGCGTCGTTTCTATATGTGAGGGCAGCCTCTCCGAGAAGCGGTCTAATTAAGGTCTCGAAGTGCGCGGATGCCACATCATGCAGCGACTCGGGGAGCGACTTACAGGCTTCATCTAATGCATTAGCGGCTGGGACAAGTAGGAATAGGCGGTCGGGGAGTACAAGCCCAATTGCGTCTTCGATGCCGACTGAATCGTGGAGTGTTGCAATGCCCTGCGCTGTATGTGGTCCTGAGTCTCGAACCTCAAAGGTATTCGCTACCAGATCAAGAAAATTGGTAGGGACTTCACTGAGCAGTCGATGAATTGCATGTACAACTAATTGTTTCTCCTCTAACTCGACGACGAAGCAGAGAATTGCATCCGAACCGTGATCGGTTGATCCTTGCTCTGAGCGATATGCGAGTGCCGTCTCAAAGCGATGGTGACCATCGGCGAGAACAAGCGGCCCAGCGGCGAGAGTATCCCTAACTGCCTCTACTCCCGTAGGGTCGGTTAGCGCCCAGAGCGCGTGGTGTACGTTGAATTCATCGGTGCACTCGGCTAGCGGTGCTGATTTGGTAGCAGTGTTGAGTGAGTCCGTTAAACCGACTGCTGTGCAGAGTCCCCAGATCGGATCGAGGTTTGCTCTAGTTGTTCGGAGTATCTCTAGGCGATCTGATTTGGCCTTCGGGAGCGTACGCTCATGAGGGAGTACCTCTCCGGTGCCGATGTGCTCTGGGAGGCTCAGCGCTCCGAGGACCCCAGTAGTGGTGCGTGCCTTGCCATGTCGCTCAGTGAAACTCATTCGATAGACATAGAAAGCAGGCGTATCGTCGAGGGTTAATACCGCGTCTGCGCTCCAATCTGAGAGAAGTCCTGCGGCCACGGCGTATGGGTTTGGGTTGCTTTCGTTGGCTTCGGGCAGGATTAGCCGAACCGCGTTGAACTGGTCCCGTGCTGCTAGGGCACTGCGCTGATCTGCATCAATTACGTCATAAGGAGGCGCTGTTACTGAATCGAGTACTCCGCCGCCGGTATATCGGAGGCCGCGGAAGGGGAGAAATTCGGGCACGGTTTTGATTCCTATTGAGAGGGATTGAGTGTTGTTGCTCGAATCATCGCACACAGCAAACGCCGAGCCCGTCACCCGGCAATGGGTCGCTCCGCAAGTATTGGGGGTGGTTTTAGGTGCGAACGCAGAATGAGCGCTACGAACGCTCCGAAAACGAATCCTCCGACGTGCGCAGCCCAAGCAACGCCACTATTCGGATCAATCGCAAACTGCATTAGGAACCACAGCCCGAGCACTACAGCTGCAGGTATGTAGACGACGAGAATTACAAACATCGGCCACCAGGTGAGGATGCGGGCGCGTGGGAATAACACTAAGTATGCCCCCATCACTCCAGCGATTGCTCCTGACGCCCCAACTATCGGGATCGTAGAACCGGGCTCAATAAGCACTTGTGCAAATGTCGCCGCTATCCCCGCTGCAGCGAAGAACGCTAGAAAGCCAACTTTGCCGAAGCGTTCTTCAATATTGTTGCCGAATACCCATAGGAAGAGCATGTTCCCTAATAGGTGCAGCCAAGAGCCGTGGAGAAAAATCGATTTAAGCATCGATAGCCAGATGTTTTTGGCGCTAGCAAAAGGCCTCTCCCCGTAGGTCTCTCCCTCGATCGTGACTCGAGAGCGCCCGCACTCACCGCTCACCAATTCTGCCTCGCTCAGCGGCGCCTGGTCTCGAATCTCGCATGGAATCACTGCGTGCTCATAGCTAAAGACGAAGTCGCTGCTCCCACCGTGGGGCTGGACTAGGGCGAATACGAAGATATTGATGGCGATTAGGAGAATCGTCAAAAAGGGGATCTGGCCGGTTGGATTGTCGTCGTGCAATGGAATAGCCACTGCAAAGGAGAGTAATCCGCCTCCGGGACAAGAACATCCAGCAGGCGAGGGCTCGGGTAGGCTCTCGGGACCCGCTCGAGTACTTTGGAAAGCCCCAAAATCGAGCCCGATCAAGCTAATTGATGGCATCTAAGTGGATGCCATGCAAGACACGACAGCAACTACAGGAGGATCCGAATGGCGCAGCGACCCGATCTAACGCGTTTTATAGATGCTGGTGCAGGGTTTGTTTCACTGACACGCGGGCAGGCCCAAGCCAGCGCCCGCGATCTGGTATCACAGGGGCTCCTTGCACAGAATCAGGTGCAGTCATTCGTTGACGGAATACTTGAGGAGAGTCGCCGTCGGCGCGACTCCGCTATCTCGACTGTGCGCACCGAGGTGGGCCGGCAGGTCAAATTACTCGGGCTGATCACAAAAGACGACCTAGCTGAGGCAGAGCGGCGCCTGCGTAAGGAGTTGGGGGGCAACTCGGTAAGCAAAGCCTCAGGGGAGAGGAAGGCGCCCGTAAAGAAGACGGTCAAGAAGACGGTCAAGAAGACCGCAGTGAAGAAGGCGCCAGTCAAGAAGGCGCGAGTCAAGAAGGCGCCAGCTAAGAAGACGACAGTGAAGAAGGCACCAGCTAAGAAGACGACTGCGAAGAGGAGTGCATGAGTCATCTCCGGCCGCGAGTGCTCCGCTACTGCGAGTCATGCTCTTCAAGCGCTTGCTTAGCAGCCTCGAACTCAACCCATTCATAGGATCACCGATGCGACGTCGCCTAGATGCAGAGCTCGTTCGGAGGGGACTCTCTCCGAGTCGAGCGCGCGCTGTTGAGTCCATTGAGGCAGGCCAGGTGACCGTCGGAGGTGCGCCAGCCAACTCGGCTTCACGGCAAGTAGCTAGCGATGAGCCGATTTTTGTCGAGTCGCCCCCAGCTCGGTTTGTCTCGCGTGGCGGAGAGAAACTCGACGCAGCGCTAGAGAAGTTCGGCATCAATGTTGAGGGCCGCAGAGCTCTAGACGCTGGAGCCTCTACTGGCGGATTTACGGACTGCCTATTGCAGCGCGGCGCCTCATCTGTCATCGCTGTTGATGTTGGGCGCGCCCAATTGGCCTGGTCTCTTAGAACGGATGAGCGCGTAACAGTGATGGAGCGTGTCAACGTTCGCAGCCTTGCCCCGGAGGCGGTCGGGGGACCAGTTGATCTACTCGTCGCTGATCTCAGTTTTATTTCACTGCGCACTGTTGCCCCGGCTCTAGCGGCTTTGACGACTATGGGGGCTGAACTGATACTTCTAGTGAAGCCGCAGTTCGAGGCAGGGCGCGACCGCATTGGGAAGGGCGGGATCGTGCGCGACAAAACGGTTCACCGGGCAGTCTTGAGTGAAGTTGTCGAGGGGCTCGCCTCCAACGGGCTCGGAGTCTGCTCAATAACGGCCTCTCCGCTTCGGGGTGCCGACGGAAATGTTGAGTTTCTAGTACTGGTTCGTCATTGTGAACCTTTGATCACTGATTCAGAGCTCGACGCTGTTGTAGCGGAGGTACATGCATGAAACCCCCTCGAATTGTTGGTTTACTCCCGCACTCCGAACGACGTGAGGCACAGCTTTTGGCTGCAGAGGCCTCTAAGCACCTAGTTGATCTCGGAGCAATAGTCAGAGTGCTCGCATCTGATGCACCTGAACTCGCGGATTTCCACGTCGATGCCTCCACGTTTACTGAAGGTTTAGACATTGCAGTCTCGCTCGGCGGAGACGGAACAATGCTCAGGGCTGTAGACCTAGTTAGTTCAGCGGGTGTGCCAGTGCTTGGGGTAAATGTTGGACAACTTGGATACTTGGCTGAGGTTGAGCCTGCATCTATCGCCACGGCATTGAGACGGGTTGTCGCCGGTGACTACACCGTGGACGAGAGGATGATGCTCTCAGTCGAGGTTGAGGGCTCAACGCTCTCAGGCTCTTGGAGGGCACTAAATGAAGCGGTCTTGGAGAAGTCCCAGGCCGGGCGCATAGTTCGCCTCGATGTCTCAATCAACGGAACTTTCTTCACTACCTACGCAGCTGATGGGGTCATAGTGGCTACTCCCACCGGCTCTACTGCGTACTCTTTCTCGGCGCGTGGACCAATTGTCTCGCCGCTCCATAACTGCATGGTGCTGACCCCTGTCTCCCCGCACATGCTCTTCGACAGAGCACTTGTGCTCGACCCTAGCGAGGAGGTCCGCTTCGATCTAAAGGGAACGCTCTCGGCTGTTCTAACCCTTGATGGTCGAGAGATCGGCCTCCTTGATGCTGACTCCACTGTTCGCTGCACTGGGGCTGCGCATCCTGCGTTGATTGCCACATTCGGTCCCCGAGATTTCCATCAAGTGCTCAAAGCAAAGTTTGGGTTAGCCGACCGATGAGCCATTCAGTCGCTGTTGCCTCATTGCTCGAATTGCGAGTTACTGACCTCGGAATAATTGAAGAGCTCTCTGTTCTCCTTGAGCAAGGCCTAACCGTTGTCTCCGGTGAGACGGGAGCGGGTAAGACATTGGTGATGACAGCGCTTGCGCTCCTAGGAGGGGCACGTGCTGATTCGTCAATGGTGCGAAGTGGAGCCTCCGAGGCTCGAGTGGAGGGGCGTTTCTTTGACCCTGAAATCGAGGACGAGATCGTGCTTGTGCGAGTCGTTCCGTTAGATGGGCGGAGTCGTGCCTATGTGAACGGTGGATTAGTCACAATCGGCGAACTCTCCGAGCGTTGCGGATCCCTTATCGATCTGCACGGTCAGCACTCGCACCAGTCGCTGCTCGATCCAGCAGTACAGACAAAATTGCTGGATCGATTCTGCGGCGAACCTGCTACTCGCGCACTTGCAGAGTACAGAGCAGCCCGATTGAAGCTCGGCGAGGCGCAGCGAAAGTTGGACGATCTAGGTGGTGATGAGCGTGCCCGTGCGCGTGAATTAGATCTTCTAAAATTTCAGATCGATGAGCTTGTCTCGGCATCTCTTAAGGACCCTTACGAAGCCGATGCACTCGAGAGCGAAGAGGAGTTGCTTGCTGACGCGGAGGCGCATCAGATTGCACTTCGAACTGCATATGAAGCGCTACAAGGCGTAGCAGCCGATGCAGTTGGAGCGGCTACATCGGCACTCATCGGACGACCCCCGTTTGCTACACATGAAACACGAATTCGTGGGCTTCAGGCAGAGATCTCCGACATCGCCCACGATCTTAGAGCCACCCTAGAGTCGGTCGTAGTCGATCCAACGCGACTGGCGGCTGTGCAGGAACGACGTAGATTGCTCCGCGAACTTGGCCGCAAGTATGGAGCCAGCTGCGGTGAGATGATCGCATTTCAAGATGCCGCCCAGATCCGATATGACGAGATTGCTTCTCATGCCGAGCGTGCCTCAGCCGCAGAGTCTGAGATCGCTAGCGCAGTCGCTTCCCAGCACAAGGCAGCAAAATTGCTCACGGAGGTGCGTAGAGAGGCCGCACTCAGGCTCGCGAGTTCAGTCGAGACACACTTAATGCGCCTTGCAATGCCGTCAGCACGCTTCGAGGTGCAGGTCGATGAAGGTGATGAGACCGATGACGGCGGAGACCGAGTTGTATTTGCTCTTAGTGCAAATACTGGCGAGCCACTTCGACCCCTAGCTCGCGCTGCCTCTGGAGGAGAACTCTCGAGATCAATGCTTGCAGTGCGCGTTGCTCTTCACTCTGCTGAGAGCAATGCTGGAGTCAAGGTCGGTGTAGTGCCACTCTTGGTCTTTGATGAAGTTGATGCTGGAATTGGCGGGGAGGCGGGCATCGCTGTTGGGCGTGAACTCGCAGACCTCGGTGGAGCGGGGCAAGTCCTCTGCGTAACTCATCTTGCTCAGGTCGCTGCCTTTGCCGATAATCAAATCGTCGTCACGAAGCGCAGTGTCGGCAAGCGAACTGTTGCTACTGCTGAGGTAGTCTCAGGAGAGGAGCGCATCTCGGAGCTCTCGCGGATGCTCGCTGGAGTCGGCTCCTCGGAGCATGCACGAAGGCATGCTCAGGAGCTCATCAACAGCGCTAGTAGTAGACGCGTGAGCGCGGAGACTGGGTCTGCAGAGTGAATATTGACCAGGTTAGTGAGATACGTGTAACCGGTGTTGCTCGAGTTGATCGTCGAACAAAAGACCTCGCAAAGCGTTTAAAGCCAGGGGAGATCGCTGTAATTGAGCACACAGACATCGACCGCGTCGCCGCTGAGAGTCTCATCGCTACCGGTATATCAGCGGTGATAAATGTAGGGCATTCAATGTCAGGGCGTTACCCGAACAGCGGCCCCTTGAGATTGTTGCTTGCGGGTATTCCAATCCTCGATCGAGTGGATTCGAGCATCCTTGATGATGTTAAGGAGGGTGATGTTCTCACAATCTCTGACAGCGAAATATTTAGGGCGTCACAGAGGCTCGCCACAGGCATTCCAATCTCAATACCTGAGATTGAGGAGGGCATGGAGGAGGCAAGAGTAAATATCGGCGAGGAATTGCAGCGCTTTGCTGAGAATACTCTTGAGTACATAAAGCGAGAGGCCGACCTCACCTTTGAGCCCGTTCAAATTCCGCCCATCAAGGTTGATATGCGAGGTAGGCATGCCCTAGTAGTGGTACGTGGGCACGACTATAAAGATGATCTACATGCCCTCAAGGCATATATAAAGGAGTATCGACCCACGCTTATTGCCGTTGATGGAGGGGCCGATGCGCTACTTGAAGAAGGATTTAAGCCCGATGTAATCATTGGCGATTTCGACTCTGTCTCAGAGGCGGCGCTTCGAGTCGGTGCCGATTTGGTGCACCATGTTCACAGAGATGGGCGCGCACCAGGGCGCGAGAATCTTGAGATGTGGAATGTCCCATACCATGAGTTTGTAATAGACGGAACGAGCGAGGACGTCGCAATGATCCTGGCCTATGAGGCTGGCGCCACTCTGATCGTCGCAGTAGGTACGCATGCGACGATGGTTGAGTTCCTCGATAAGGGTCGCCCGGGAATGTCCTCGACCTTCCTAACGCGTCTACGACTCGGCCCAATCCTCGTCGATGCCAAGGGCGTTAACAGGCTCTACGAAGGGCGCGTGCGTAGGCGCGACCTGTTTCTATTGGTCGGATCTGCACTCGTTGCGATGATCTCTGTAAGTATTGTCTCCGAACCTATTCGTGTATTTGCACGTGGAATCAATCTCTCCATACATGATCTTTGGTACTCGGTCTTCGGTGCGTTCTAAGCGCAAGTCAGGTAGCGAAAAATGATAAATTTTAGATTCCATGTCGTCTCAATAGTCGCAGTATTCCTTTCGTTGGCGCTCGGAATAATGATCGGCTCAACAGTCGTTGATCGAGCGATCGTTGCGTCACTGCGTAGTCAAATCGAGCGAGTCGAGGCGAATGCTGAAGCGCAGCGAGCAGAGAACGCTGCGTTGAGTGAAGAGTTGGGGCTCAAAGGAGACTACGTAAATGCGACTGCGTCCTTCGCTGTTAGCGGAAGACTCCCAGCGGTCGCCTTGGCGCTTATTGCCGAGTCAAACGTTAGCGAAGACAACCTTGTTAGCTTCATTGAGTTATCAAGGGATGCTGGTTCGACGGTCGGAGGGTTCCTGCTTCTAACTGAGAAGTGGAGCGATAATTCACAGGTATCGCAGCTGCGCAGCGCGGCAGGAGTCGAGGAACGCGGAGCTAAGTTAATTAGGGCTAGCGCATGGAGTGCTGTCGCTCAACGATTAGCGGCTGGGGTGGGTACTTCTACACAGGAAGATGTGTTGGTTCGCCTTGGTGCCGCGGGATTCATTGAGTTTAAATCCGTAGGTGATGGTGGCGCTGGAGCCCCAGCCTTTCCGGCGGAGTGGCCCGGTATAGGGGCGAGGGCTCTCTACATATCGGCTCCGAGTAGTGGGGAGATATCTCCGCAGTCTCTGCGCGTCTCAGAGCGCGTCTCAGCGCTTGCGCGCCAAGGCATGCTCACTGTTGCATCCGAGAACCACGTTGATGGAGATGGGGTGCCCGCTAGAGGTCTCCTGCTCTCAAATGTTAGGGATGATGCTGCACTGCGTATCCGGATATCTTCGGTCGACAACTTCGAACTGATTGAGGGTCGTGTCTCGGCAGTTCTCGCCTCGGCAGACTTGGCGCGTGGAGTAAACGGTAGGTATGGATACGGTGAAGGTGCAGTAGCTGTCTCCCCCGAGTGGTGGGCTCTGTGACCCAAGCCGGAGGAACCGGCATACCTGAGCCAGGGGAGACGCCAGGGTCAGGCCCAGAATCACGCGGCACAGGAAGAGCCGCTGCCGGCATGGGCGCTGCCACCGCTCTTTCACGCGGCATCGGATTCATCCGAATACTCACTATCGCTGCTGTACTAGGCACGACCTATTTAGGCAACGCCTATCAGTCGTCGAATGCAGTCTCAAATATCCTCTTTGAGCTATTAGCAGCAGGTGCTCTCTCTGCAGTCCTGGTCCCAACCTTTACCAATCTCTTCGCACGTAATGAGCGCGAAGAGGTTGAGCGTCTAGCAGGTGCGCTTCTCGGCGTTGCACTCTTGGTACTAGGGGCAGTAGTTATCGCAGGTGAGATTCTTGCTCCCCAGATTGCGCGAGTCTTGACCTCCGGGATTTCGGACCCAAAGATTGCCTCCGCCCAACAAGAGCTCTCAGTATTTTTGCTCCGTTTTATTCTCCCTCAAATACTTCTCTATGCATTTGGTGCTGTCGCTGTTGGGGTTCTATATGCTCAGCGCCGTTTTCTTGTCCCTTCCCTAGCGCCGATTGCCCTCACCGTCGTGGTCGTAATTGGGATGCTGCTTTTTAGAGCGCAGGTCGGCCCCGGTGACCCCGGGCTAGTACTTGAAGCCTCTGCAAGATGGACGCTCGGGCTAACAGCGACTCTTGCGGTATTGGCCTTCGTAGCGATGCCGTGTATAGCGATGATACGAAGTGGAGTTAGGCCAAGGATTCATATTCCTAGAAGCGAACCTGTCTTCAACGCATTGCTTCGCCTATCCGGGTGGGCGGTATTTCAACACAGCGCAGTCGGTATTTTGTTGGGCGTAACAATCGTGCTCGGGAATGCTGTTAAGGGGGGAGCGCTTGCATATCAAGTTGCTTTTGTTTTCTTCATGGCTCCATACGCAGTACTCGCGCAGCCAATTCACACGACGATTCTCCCTGAGATATCTCTAGATGCTGCTAATGGCGATTTGGTGGGATTCGCGAAAGCGGCTCGATGGGCTGTCGACTCAATGGCGCTCCTAGTGCTCCCAGTAGCGGCGATGATGATTGCTTTAGCGCCTCCACTTATGACCGCAGTTGCATTTGGGAATGCAACCGGTGCTATAAGTGTTGGCCTATTAGCGACTGCGGTGGCCTCCTTGGCAGTGGGGCTCCTTCCTTATGCGTTGTTCTTATTCTTCGCACGGGCTTCATACGCTCTTGGGGATAGTCGATTGCCAGCGATTGTCGCAATAACCTGCGCTCTGATTGCGGGAACCGTCATGACGATCGTTGCTCCGCATACGCAGGGTAATGCTCGAATCGCAGTACTTGGCTTAGGGCACACGGGGGCCTATGTGCTCGCCTCGGTATGGTTAGCGGTTGCGCTAGGGAGGCGTGGTCGCTGCTCCATGGTGCCTGTAACTGTATTGAGAAGTCTCGCAGTGGCAGTAGTCGTTGGGGTCTCTATATGGCTGGTCTCGGAGGCAATTGATCCGCGCGGGCGGGTTGCATGCCTTGTATTGGTGGGTGGTTTATCGCTCATCGGGGTAGGCGCTTACGCACTTGGTGTGCGGCTACTCGGTGCGAATATCACGCTGAATCCAAGAGGCTGGGTGGGTAGTCCCACAATAGAGTCGGCGCGCAGGTAAGGCTTGAACTATGACCCTTCTCATCGCTCTAATCCTGGGCTTCTTAGCTGTGCGGCTAATGGTTGCCTCTGCTGTTGAACTGAGCGAGTCCAAGGTTCTAATGCGCAACAACTATCGCGATCGCCGAGTCGTGACTGCATCGGGACTCCTGATTCTTGCAGCGGTTCTCTTCATCGAAGCCGGTAGGTCGGCTCTTGGGGCCTTTGGTCTAGGGATAGAGCCTGGCGAGAACATTGCCCGAACTCTCGTGCTCTTCTGTGCCTTTGGTTTCGCGATGCTTGGATTCATTGATGACGTACTCGGCGGCGAAGATCGTGGATTCCGAGGACATATGAGAGCGTTGCGCAACGGCCGGGTAACAACAGGGCTTCTAAAGATTGGTGGTGGAGCGGCTCTAGCCTTTGTGCTCGCAGCTCAACCGGGTTTTGTGACAGGGAAACGGTTAGTCGCTGATGCACTACTCATCGCTCTATGTGCCAATCTCGGCAACCTCTTGGACCGTGCCCCAGGGCGCGTAATTAAAGTAGCGCTTCTCGCTTGGCTGCCACTTGCGTTGATTGCTGGTACCGGCCCGGTAGGGGTCGCGGTAGCACCAGTGATAGGTGCTGCAGCCGGCATGCTTCCCGACGACCTGCGCGAGAAATCAATGCTCGGAGATACAGGGGCAAACCTAATCGGTGGAGTAATCGGTTTAATGGCTGTCTTTACACTCGGTCGTGGTACGCGTACCGGAGTTCTTGTCGCTTTAATCGTTCTCAACTTGGCCTCGGAGTTCATCTCATTCTCGAAGATTATTGAGAAGGTCCCACCGCTTCGTTACCTCGATCGTCTCGGTCAAGTCGCCTAACTCCATCTCTGGGATAAAGAAAGGTTCCATCACTTGAGTCTGCAGCGCCGCTCATAGATTCCCAAGGTTCCGGTCTGGGTTCCGGTCTGGGCTCTGGTCTTGAAAGATGCGGTCTTCCGATAACCCATTTTGCTCAGGCCAAGAGGCAGGTTTGGGAAGGAACCCCACCGCTTCTCGGAGGTAATTACAAGCATGCATACTCGTTCTTGCGCTGCGGCTGCTAGCAACAATTCAGAGGTAATTTGGAGTGTTTTGTTACTCGTGGTGATGCGCAGTTCGGAGTTATCTACGAACCAAGGGTCGGTAGATACTCCGGCCCTCCAGATAAGTCCCGGAGTATCAGAGAGCGCCCACGAGTTACCAACTCTGCTAATCGCGCGTATGGCGAGAGCATCGTCACCGCTTGGGGGCTTTGGGTTATAGATCTGAGTCATGCCAGATACTTGTAGCGGAATGGCGAGAACAAGGGCGATTACAACTGCTCTCCACGGAGGTAGATGGCAAGCAACGAGTAAGGCCGCTGGAGGGGCCATGATCGCGATGTGGTTGTTCCAGAGTCGCTGCTCCGCGAGAAGCAGAGCAAGCGCAGCGGCGAGCCAAATCCAGAGAAACCGATCCCCGCTTGTGACGCGCTCGAGGATTGAAGTCGTTGAGGATTGTTGTGGGGCGAGATCGCCTGCTCCACGGTTTCGCCGTGAAGTAAGTACTGAATTGACTAGTGCAACAAGAATACAGAGGAGCGATAGAAGAAGTAGCGGCGGGTCTCTATGAATAATTGTTGTTGCAATTTTATTGAGGTTGGCTAGAACATCGATTGAGCCTGGCTGAGTGGTGTGGTAGGCGATT
>CAMDSG010000023.1 GCA_945907055.1 Bifidobacterium breve
CGCTTGAGTTCGTTTACTTCATCGCGAATCCGTGCCGCCTCTTCGAATCGGAGGTCTTTAGCGGCCTGGTGCATCTCCTCTTGAAGTTGTGCAACGAGTCTTCCCAGTTCCTCTGGGGCGACACCAGCAAGATCAGCGAAGATTGCCGACTTCTTTCTGCCTTTACGGCCCCCTGCATTGCCCCCTGCTTCGTCGTCGTCCCCCTCGCGGGCCCGGACCATCTCCATGATGTCAGCAACCTTCTTGATAATGGTCTTTGGATCAATACCATGCTCAAGGTTGTAGGCCATCTGATGCTGTCGTCGTCTGTTGGTCTCAGAGATGGCATGCTTCATTGAGTCAGTGACGCGATCTGCGTACATGATTACTTGACCATCTACATTGCGCGCTGCCCGCCCAATAATCTGAATAAGACTTGTGGCAGACCGAAGAAACCCTTCTTTATCTGCGTCGAGAATTGCAACGAGCGAGACCTCTGGGAGGTCTAAACCTTCACGGAGCAAGTTGATGCCAACTAGTACGTCGAACTCGCCGAGCCGCAGGCCTCTAAGTAACTCGACTCTCTCTAGAGTGTCGATATCACTATGGAGATAGCGAACGCGAATGCCTAGTTCAACCAAGTAATCAGTCAAATCCTCGGACATTTTCTTCGTCAGGGTTGTAACCAGGACGCGATCACCTCGTTCTACACGTCCACGAATTTCGTGGACAAGGTCATCAATCTGACCCTTAGTTGGGCGCACCACTACCTCTGGATCGAGGAGCCCAGTTGGGCGAATGATCTGCTCAACGATCTGATCTGAGCGCTCCACCTCATACTTAGAGGGGGTCGCCGACATGAAGACAATTTGCTTGACCTTCTCCATGAACTCCTCGAACTGCAGCGGCCGATTATCCAATGCCGACGGCAGCCTGAAACCGTGCTCAACGAGAGTCTCTTTACGCGAACGGTCGCCTGCATACTGTCCATGTAAATGCGGGACGGTTACATGACTCTCATCCAGAACAATAAGACAATCATCTGGGAAATAATCGAGGAGCGTGTAGGGCGGATCGCCTGCAGCACGTCCATCTAAGTGGCGCGAGTAATTCTCAATACCGGAGCAGAAACCAACCTCTCGCATCATCTCGAGATCAAAGGTTGTGCGCATGCGCAGCCGCTGTGCCTCAAGCAATTTCTCACTCGAATGGAATGAGCGCAACTGCTCCTCCAACTCTGCCTCTATACCGACGACCGCCGCCTTCATCTGCTCTTCCTCAGTCGCGTAGTGGGAGGCGGGGAAAAGGACCATTGTCTCGAGCTCTTCGTAGACCTCTCCGGTTAGTGGATCAACTGTGGAGATGCGTTCAACCTCGTCACCGAAGAGAGATATACGAATTCCTCGCTCTTCGTAGGCCGGGAAAATTTCAATTGTGTCGCCACGCACACGAAACTTATTACGAACAAATGACATGTCATTTCGCTCATACTGCATCTCCACGAGACGCCGAAGCAACGCTCTCTGCTCATACTCCTCACCAATTTTTATCGTCAGCAATTGGCGCGCATACATCTCAGGCGATCCGAGCCCATAGATTGCAGAGACAGAGGCAACAATTACAACATCGCGTCTTGAGAGCAGCGCTGCAGTGGCTGAGTGGCGCAGCCGATCAATCTCAGAGTTGATCGACGAATCCTTCTCAATGAAGGTGTCAGAAGAAGGCAAGTAGGCTTCGGGCTGGTAATAGTCGTAGTACGAGACGAAGTATTCGACGCGGTTCTTCGGAAAGAACTCTCTGAACTCGGAGGCCAACTGCGCAGCAAGACTTTTGTTAGGCGCAAGCACAAGAGTTGGTCGCTGCACCTCTGCTATCAGGCCGGCGATTGTGAATGACTTTCCGGAGCCCGTGATTCCAAGGAGGGTCTGTGCGGCGTCGCCGCGCCGGAGCCCTACCGCTAGTGCCGCTATTGCTTCGGGCTGATCCCCTGCCGGTGCGAAGTCGGAGACGAGTTCAAATGGCGGCATACTTCTCAGTCTAAGTGGTCGTTACTCGAATTAAGGAGCGAGCTCCTCTGCCTGCGCAGCCAATGCTGCATTCTCGTCTCGCAGGATCAATAGGTCGTTCCACAATCCATCTATTAAGTACTCGAGAGTCTCATGGTCTCCTTGATTGTCAATTACATGGGTGGCGATCTCCCGACGCTCTTCATCAGTTGCCTGAGCCGCCATTCGTGCCTCTGCATCGGCCCTAGGAACCCCGCGCCCGTCAAGTCTAAGTAGGCGCAATTCTTTAGGTGCCTCCACAACGACGATTGCTCCATAACCACGAGCCAACGCCCCAGCCGACTCGGCTAGGAGCGGCACATCGTGCACTACGACTGCATCTGCCGGAGCCTCGGCGAGGCGTTTAAAGAAAACCTCCCCAATTGCTGGATGGGTAATCGACTCGAGCTCCTTACGTAGTTCGCTAGATGCAAAAGCAATATTGGCAAGTGCGCCTCGATTGAGAGCGCCGTCTGGGCCGAGGATCTCTGGCCCGAAACGCTCGACTAAGAGAGCCAGCGTCGGAGATCCCGGCTCGACAACCTCGCGAGCAATGGCATCCGCATCCACAATTAGTGCGCCCCTTGCCTCTAGTAGGGCAGCGACCGTCGATTTACCCGAACCTATCCCGCCTGTGAGTCCGATGAGCAGCACAGGGTGAGCGTAGAGCATTGGAAGAGTGGAGAAAAACCGAGTCCACCATTGGACTGAGTGAGATATGGGAGGAAAATTCCAAAGAGCTGGGTTTTTGCCCTTGAGTCGCCCTATTCGCGTGCCGATGAAGCATCTACAGGAAGAGATCCTGAGACACAGGGCTAAATCCGACTAGGAGCAAAGCAATGACTTCAGTACTCGTAATACATGATCAACGCCTCGTAAGAGATGCGGTGCGATCAATCTGCGCAGAGGGCGGTGCCACTGTCATAGCGGAGGCTGAAGAGGCCCTAGACGGCGCAAGGCTTGCAGCTGGGTTATCGCCCGATGTTGTAGTCGTATCATCGATTGCGAGCGTAAAGGCAGTCGCACAGCAGGCTCCCGACTCCCGTATCGTTTTGATTGGAGCATCGGGTTCGGCTGAACGCTCAAATGCAATGGTCTCTGGAGCCTCGGCAGTAATTGGACCCCAAGATGGCAGCGCAGAGTTTCTCTCCGCAGTCACATCAATTGAATATCCTGCAATACTTCGTTTGGTCTCGAATGCCTCCGAACGCGGCCCGCTTACACGTCGCGAGCATGAAGTACTGCAGCAACTTGCCGAAGGGCGAAGCAGCCAGGAGATTGCAGCAGAACTCTTCATCAGTCTCAAGACCGTGAAGAATCATCTGGGATCGATCTACATGAAGCTTGAGGCACATAATCGGACCCAGGCCGTACTGAGCGGTATGCGCTTAGGGCTAGTCCGAATCGCTTCATAAACAAGTTCGCATCCAAGAGAACGCGACAGCTAATTAAGTAATAGTTAAATAGAGAGTGGCCCGAGCAATTGCTCGGGCCACTCTCTTTTACTAATCGCACCTGCGGCGAGGCGTTGAGGGCTGCGAGCCTCTAGGCCTCAGGGGCTATCTCCGGATTCTCCTCGATTGCTTCAGGTGTCTCTGGGACTGTTTCTGGGACTGTTTCTGGGACTGTCTCCAAAACTGCTTCTGGGGCTGTCTCTGAAACATCTGTTACTTGAGGTGCCTCTGATGCGACCGGAGCATCCTCAGAAGCAGGCTCATCCGCTGTAATTGGCTCGCCTATGTAATTGCCAGCCTCGTCGAAGGCATGCTCACCGAATGCGTCTTGATACTCGGCGGCAACCGTTCCACCCTCGGCAGCTTGCTTGATCGAGAGAGAGATTCTGCGGCGCTCAAGATCAACATCGATGATCTTGACCCATAGTTCTTCCCCACCGTTTACGACCTGCTCAGGCGCCTCGACATGGTGCACAGCCATCTCGCTGATGTGCACAAGGCCCTCGATACCCTCGCCGACCTGCACGAACGCACCGAACGGTACGAGTTTCGTAACTCGGCCGTATACAAGCTCTCCGACCTGGTGACCGGAGGCGAACTCCTGCCATGGGTCCTGCTGACAGGCCTTGAGAGAGAGCGAGATGCGCTCACGACTCAGGTCAACCTCGAGTACTTGAACGGTGACTTCGTCGCCGACGGTTACGACCGATGACGGGTGATCAACATGCTTCCATGAGAGCTCGGATACGTGGACGAGTCCATCCATACCACCAAGGTCTACGAATGCACCGAAGTTAACAACGGAGGAGACGACTCCCTCTCGAATCTCGCCTGGCTTGAGATTCGTTAAGAAATCATCACGCTGCTCACGCTGATTCTCCTCAAGGAATCCACGGCGAGAGAGAACGACATTATTACGATTCTTGTCTAGCTCAATGATCTTGCACTCGAGTTGACGACCGATAAAAGGAGCCAAATCGCGCACTCGTCTTAGATCAACGAGTGACGCGGGGAGGAATCCTCGAAGCCCAATGTCTACGATCAATCCACCCTTAACAACCTCAATCACGAGGCCGGTAACAATTCCTTCTTCGGCTTTGACCTTCTCAATCGTGCCCCAAGCGCGCTCGTACTGTGCGCGCTTCTTCGAGAGGATTAACTGTCCTTCTTTATCTTCCTTCTGAAGAACCAGTGCTTCAATACGCTCACCGATGGAGACGATCTCCGAGGGATTTACGTCGTTGCGAATCGAGAGTTCTTTCTTTGGAATGATCCCCTCGGACTTGAATCCAATGTCGAGCAGAACTTCATCTGCATCGATCTTTACAACAATTCCGCTGACAAGCCCACCCTCCTCAAACTCAACGAGCGTTGCATCAATGGCATCGGAGAGAGACATTGAACCAAGGTCGTTTAGAACGACTTCGGTTAAGCCACCCTCTTCGAATACTCGTGCTGGCGGCTCTGCCAATGCAACGGCTGCGGGGGCGGACTGGGACTCGGGGGTCACTGCTGTGACCTCAGGCTGATCGGACACGGAATTTGCTCCTGGATTTTCACTCACTCGGGCAGGGTCTCCATCATCGGGTTTTGGCCGTTGATTAGAGAGTGCGTCTCAATGCCTCCGGTTGAAGGCTCACGCAGGCTACAGGCCAGAGCCCCTGGATGCGACAAAGAGGATTTCAGGGCGATCTAGGGCAGGTGGTCGAATGCCGTAATCGCCAGGAGTGCAGCCATATGTAACTGCATTGCTCAGCCCAGCCGCTTCCCCCAACAGCAGCAACTCTCGAGATGTGAAACAAGTAGTCCAGAGGTCAAATGGCGCCTCTACCCCATCGATATTGCGCAGGTTTGATACTTCGTGGAGGACACCAACCCTCGGATCGAACTCCTCTCCCGCCTCTAAGTGGTGTAGAGCAAAATAGGAAGAGAAGGCGCTCAATACGACGCCTCCGCCACGCTTCACAGCCCGAGATACTCGGAGGAAAACATCTGCATCGTCGTCGCCACCGAGTAGTCCAAAGCCACCTTGACAGAGGCAAATTACAGCATCGAACTCTTCTTCAAACGCAAGTTCGCGCACGTCAAGTACCTGAAATTCAATATCTAAGCTCTCTGAACTCGCGCTCTCCCTTGCGAGTGATATGAACTCCGGAGAGAGGTCAACTCCAACTACTTCATATCCGCGCCTTGAGAGTTCGAGGCTGTGCCGACCAGGTCCGCAACCGATGTCAAGCACATTCATCCCAGGTTTTAGACCCAAGATTTCAATGATGAAATCGACCTCCTGAACAGTCCCATAAGTAAATGCATTACGGAGATAGGCAGGCCCTAAATATGACGCAAGTGCGTTGAACCACGGACCACTCGGAGTCTCCATTGAGCGTGTTACTTAGCCTCAGCCCAGTTGGGTCCAAATCCAATATCAACTACTAGCGGGACAAGAAGATGGGCGGCGCCCTCCATCACTGAACGAGTCAGCGCCTCGCACGCGTCCTTCTCACTCAAGGGAACTTCAAGGACAAGCTCGTCGTGCACCGTAAGCACAATACGACTGAGCAGGCCCTCTTCCTTGAGAGCGTGAGCTAAGCGAACTGTCGCAACCTTGAATACATCGGCGGCGGAACCCTGCACAGGCGCGTTCTGGGCCATGCGCTCACCCATCTGTCTAATACGAAAGTTGTCGGATGCGAGTTCAGGGATACGCCGTCTTCGCCCCATGATTGTCGAGGTATACCCAAGCCTTCTCGCCTCAATAACTGTCTGATCCATAAATTCGCGAACTCTAGGAAACCCAGCGAAAAACGCCTCGAGAATGTCACGAGCCTGATCATTGGGTATATCCATACGCTGCGCTAGCCCATAGGCCTCCATCCCATACGCCAGGCCATAGTTGATTACCTTCGCAAAGCGCCGCTGATGGGAATCAACATCTTCTTCAGCGACACCGAATACTTTTGAAGCGGTGACTGTGTGGATATCGGTGCCGCTCTCGAAAGCATCGACTAAACCAGGGTCGTTAGCAAGGTGAGCCAGTATGCGCAGTTCAATTTGGCTGTAGTCAGACGACAGGAGCACACAGCCATCGGCAGGAATAAAAGCCTTTCTTAGTGCTCGACCCTCTTCGGTCCGAATGGGGATGTTCTGCAGATTCGGAGTCTCGCTTGAGATTCTCCCCGTCGAGGTTGAGAGCTGATTGAGAGTCGCGTGTATTCGCCCGTCGGCTGCCACGAGGGGAGGAAGCGCCTCTGCGTAGGTACTGCGGAGTTTCTCAACCTCGCGGTACCTCATGAGTTCGGCAACGAATGGATGCTCGCCCGCGAGTTTTGAGAGTGAATCGGCGTCGGTAGAGGGTTGACCGGTACTTGTCTTCTTAACTGGGGTGAGCCCCAACTTCTCAAACAGGACACGCCTCAACTGCGTAGTGCTATTGACGTTAAAAGTCTCGCCGGCATATTCGTGAAGTGCAGCCTCATGCTTCGCACAGGAGGCAGTCAGCTCAACTCGTAGAGTCTCGAGGAATGCGATATCTATACGTACACCTAACTCCTCAATATCAGCGAGTATCTCCACTAACGGCAGCTCCACATCTTGATAGAGGTGCATCTGTTCTCGCTCAATTAATGAAGCCTCAAGAGACGTAGCCAATCGGAGAATTGCTGCTGCACGCCGCCCCGCCTCAATAAAGGACTCCTCGCCACCAAGATCAAGGGTCCCCTCTTCACGGTCTGGGCTCTTTATCTCGATCCCAAGATGTCTAGCGGAGAGCGCCTCTAATTCGTAGGTGCTCTCGCCCGGCTCAATTAGGTACGCCATCACCGCGGTGTCGTAGGTGAGGCCAGCGAGACTATTTGAACCACCTACACCAAATGTGCGCCGAAGTCCGTGAAGAAGTTCCTTGGCCCCGTGCGCAGCAACTACACCGTCACGGATTAACTCGATTAGAGAAGTCTGAACATCACTACTTCTTAACGCTTCTGGATTGAGCACCAGGCAATCTTCGCCAGACGCCAAGGCAAGCGCATCGATAGAACTTCGCCCTCGCACGCCAGCCCAGACAGGTTCGAGCGCTAACGGAGACACAGTAGACGCAGTTATCGCACTCAAGACCGCTAGAGCGGAGTTTGAGCCGAGCACCTGAACCTCTACATCGAATGCTTCATACGGGCTCGGAGCGATTTCGACGGTTTTAAGCGCACTGAGAATCCTCGGGAATAATGTTCGAAACTCAAGCTGATTGAAGAGAGACCTCGCTCCCTCGATCTCAAAAGGCCTTGAGAGAAGGTCGTCGATTGTGATCGAGAGTTCAACATCACGGCGTAGCACCGACATATCGTGGTTGTGTCGAACCTGCTCCTCCCACTCCCCTAAGTTTGTTCGTTGCTTCGGGGGGAGTTCATTGACGTTTGCAAATATTCCGTCGAGGTCTCCATAGGCGTTGACGAGTTTGGCAGCGGTTTTCTCGCCGATCCCAGGTACTCCAGGCAGATTGTCAGAGGGATCACCGCGCAGCGCTGCGTACTCTGGATACTGAGCTGGAGTCACACCAGTACGCTCCAGAATTCCGGCCTCGTCATATAGGGCGTAATCAGAGACCCCACGCTTGTTGTAAAGCACCTTTATGTGAGGGTCATTGACGAGTTGATATGAGTCTCGATCTCCAGTGACCACAATTACGTCGTGGCCTTGTGCCTCGGCCGCCGTAGCGAGTGTCGCAATCACATCATCGGCTTCAAAACCTGGTGCCTCAATAATTGGAATCCCTAAAGATTCAAGCACTTGATGGATTAAGGGCAGTTGCTGGCGAAATAGATCTGGAGTCTCCTTTCGCCCTGCCTTATAACTCTCGTCCTTCTCCTTGCGAAAGGTAGGTGTTGGCGTATCAAATGCAACACCGACGCCATCCGGGGAGAGATCGCCAACAACCTTTGCGAGCATTGAGGTAAATCCGTATGCCGCATTCGTCACTTGGCCTGATGACGTTGCTAAATCTGCGGGCAACGCGTAGAAAGCGCGATAGGCCAGAGAGTGTCCATCAAGGAGAAGAAAAAGTGCCACGCCCTGATCGTACGGCAGTCTGGCCACTAAGTCTCAAGGCGAGTATCTGATGCCCTAGGAGGTGGGTTCTATCTCTCCGGAGAGCACAAGCGCTGCGACCTCGTGGACCTTGGATCGACGATTCATGGCCTCGGTCTGCAGAAAACGCCAAGCCTCTTGCTCGCTCAAGCCAGAGTTGTCCATGAGGGAACCTTTAGCCCGATCAATAACCTTTCGAGCATCAAGGCGCTCGGAGAGATTCTCTATTTCGCTCTCTAAGCTCTTCATCTCCTGATGTCGGCCGATGGCTAATTCAAGAGCGGGAATCAAATCGCTTTTCTGAAACGGCTTGACGAGATAGCCGATAGCACCAGCATCCCTCGCTTGCTCTACTAATTCACGCTGCGAAAACGCGGTGAGGATCAAGACAGCGGCTAACCGCTCGGAGGCAATATGTCTTGCGGCGGTAAGGCCATCTAGCCCTGGCATTTTGATATCGAGAATAGCGATGTCAGGCTTAAGGCTCCTTACAAGGTCGACCGCCTCGTCTCCTCTGCCTGTCTCTCCGACTACCTCGTAGCCTTCCTCCTCAAGGAGTTCTTTGAGGTCGAGGCGAATTATTGCTTCGTCCTCAGCGATGACAACTCTCGTGCGAACTGATCCGCTACTCACTCTTTACTCCAGCATTCTCTGAGGGGGCATTCTCTGAGGGGGTTTTATCTGAGGGGGTTTTATCTGATGGTGAGAGTTCCCCTGCCAAACGATCTAGGAGGGAATCCTGCTCCAACTCAAGCTCCTTTATAGAACTCGC
This sequence comes from Bifidobacterium breve, assembly GCA_945907055.1. Classification (GTDB taxonomy): domain Bacteria; phylum Actinomycetota; class Acidimicrobiia; order IMCC26256; family IMCC26256; genus IMCC26256. Next base: position 9,327 of record CAMDSG010000023.1, read on the forward strand.
GAGCCCGATTTGGTAATCGGCGAGCGCTGAACTGTGGCGCGTCGCCTCTCGAGCCTCAAACTCGGCAATGGGGGTCTCGGCCATTAGGGATCTGAGTCGTTTCTCTGCGGTGTCATCCTCCATAAATGCGAGCTGCTCCGCACCAACACTGAATTCAGCCCGCAGACGCTTCAGGCGTTCGCTGACATCTACTAGCCGGCGTTCGAGGATTCTTCGATTCACCTTTGAGAGTGTAGAGCCTCGGCCCCACTGACTAGCCTGAGAGAGTGGCAAACCCGATCTTTACCCCAGAGCATGAGGCACTTCGAGCAAGCATCCGAACCTATGTATCTAAAGAAATAGAACCCTTTGTTGACGAATGGGAGGCCGATGGGTTCTTTCCAGACTCCGTATTCCGAAGGTGTGGTGAACTGGGGTTCCTCGGGCTCCACTACCCCGAGAAGTGGGGAGGCTCTGGTGGGGACTTCACAACCGGCATCGTCCTTATGGAGGAGTTGGGCAGAGCCGGGTGCGGTGCAATCTCAATGGCTATTGGGGTGCAGACCCATATGGCGACACCCGCTCTAGCGGAGTTCGGTACAGACGACCAGCGTGAGCGTTATCTCAGACCTGCTATTGCAGGGACCAAAATTTGCGCAGTCGCCATCACGGAACCCGATGCCGGGTCAGATGTTGCATCTATTAAAACCCGCGCAGTTCGAGATGGCGATGAGTGGATCGTTGACGGCGCTAAGACTTACATCACCAACGGAGTGCGTGCCGATTTTCTAACTTGTGTAGTCAAAACAGATCCGTCACAAGGATCGCGCGGTGTCTCCTTAATGCTTATCGATACTGATCTTGAAGGCGTCACTGTTAGCCGAAACCTTAAGAAACTTGGAATGAAGTCCAGCGACACCGCCGAATTCTCTTTAGTCGGCGTACGCGTACCGAATGACAATTTGATTGGCCTTGTGCCTGGCCAAGGATTTGCACAGCTCATGTGGCAGCTTCAATACGAACGCCTTGCTGGCGCTGCGGCGGGCATAGGGCAGGCCGACGACATCCTTGCCGAGACTATTGAGTTTGCACGCAATCGCGAAACGTTCGGAAGGCCCATCGCTCAGCATCAAGTAATTGCGCACAAGATCGCTGATGCAGCGACAGAGCTGGAGGCCGCTAGAGCACTTCTCTACTCGGTTGTCTGGCGAATTCAGAACGGAGAGTACCCAGTTGCGGAGATCTCAATGGCGAAGAAATATGTCGCACAGGTTCAGAACAGGGTCGCAGACGTCTGCCTACAGATCCACGGCGGCGCTGGCTATATGGATGAGTACAGGGTTAGCCGCCAATTTCGAGATGCACGTCTATGGAGAATTGGGGCTGGCACCGACGAGGTCATGAACGAGGTAATCGCTAAACGCCTCGGCCTATCCTCCTGAATTACTAACAACGCAAGCCTCTACATCGCCGTTACGGCAACGTTCAAGGAGTTCCTTTGCCTTGCCATCGGTGGAGTCAATCTCAGGCTTTGGAATGGTCCCGCCCCCGGGGAGCGTTATCGAGGTTGGCTTCTTATTCGCTGGGCACTCTGAGATTTTTCCCCGTAGGCAACCCTTTGGGATTTTACTAGCGGGAGAGGGCGTAAACACTTTTACCGCAACGACCAAGAGCACAATGCAGACGATGGTAGCGACCGCAGATCCAATGAATAACTTGATCATTCGCTTGCGCAGCGCCAACTCCGAGGGGCTTAAGGGAGAGTCCTCACCTTCTTCAGGTATGTCGTCGTCCCACAACCAATCCTCCACGATAATTTCATCACTCATTATCGGAGAACCTTACCTTTGCCACTTAGTTATGATTTGGATTATTACTTGGGCTTTCAAAGTTCGGAGAGACTCGAGCCCATTAGAACTCCAAATAGAACTCCAATTAGAACTCCAACTAGGTGTGCGCACTTAAACTCTGCATCCTGAAATCTCGTAGTGGTGCCCGGAGCGGGACTTGAACCCGCACACCCTTTCGGGCAACGGAGTTTGAGTCCGTCGCGTCTGCCGATTCCGCCATCCGGGCAAGTCGGGAGAGTGATAATGCCACAGGAGCAGCAAACTAACGGCCATCAGCCAATAAGGAGCCGAGGGGTTAGTGCCCAGAATCTAAAGCCTTAGTCACGCTGCCTACGGTGTCTTTCGGGCTGACTTTGTAGAAAACCCCGGCGACCTTTCCTTTTGGATCGACGACAAAGGCGGATCGAATTATCCCCATATATTTCTTCCCATACATTGACTTCTCCCCCCAGACGCCCCAAGCCTCGGCAACCGCATGATCCTCGTCTGCCAATAGCTCAAATCCGAGGGAGTACTTGTCGTCGAACTTCAGCAGACGATTCGGAGCATCAGGACTAATTCCTAAGACCACCGCATCTAAACCCGCAAAGTCGTCGCTAGCATCACGTAGCGCACATGACTGTGTAGTGCATCCTGGAGTATCAGCCTTTGGGTAGAAGTAGATAACTACCGACTTACCCTTGAAACTAGAGAGGCGAACCTTCTCTCCTCGCTGATTCTCTAGCGTGAAAAGGGGTGCCTTATCCCCTGCCTTGAGTACTGACATTCTCTCCTCCTAAAAACTGCATCGGAAATTCGTATAAGCAATGCTCAATGATCTGACCTACTCCCGTAGCATGCCATCGTGGAGCGTAGAATAACGATCGCAGCAATCGAGTCCCCTGCCCTAGTTGCTGCTGCTCTCGAATCCTCATTACGGCTAGAGAAGAACCCAAGCGGTTCATTCTCAGGCCCGCTCTCGGGCGATGTACATGCTCGCTTAGAAGTATTCGTCACAGAGAACGCAGATGGTTCAACCATTGATCTCTGCGCTACTCAGCCAATTGAGATTCCATTCTTTGGCTGGGCGTTCGATCCAGTCCATCGATGGGTCCTCCGGAGGGGGCTGAGATACTCCGCCCAATGCATTAGAGCCGCGCTCTCCGGCCAAGCTGCGCCTTCCGAGTTGAAGCGATCCCCCCTCTCCGCCCCTGCAGAGTTCTCAGAGCATCAGATCAATTTTCTAGCTACTACGTCCCTAGCGGCAGGGATTGCAGCATTTGGGGCTGCGCTCTTCGGTCAAAATGCAAGTTCGATTGCAGATTCATTCGGAGTCGAAGATGCAGGGCTCGGAACGGCGCTCGCAATAACACGGCTTGGAGTCCTCTTCGCCCTCATTGCAGCGATCGCATCGGATCGCATTGGGCGTCGCAAGGTAATTCTCTGGTCTGTGGCAGTGGTGTGTATCGCAAATGCCGTATCGGGTCTCGCCCCAAACTTCGAAATCTTCACCGGCTCCCAATTATTTCTGCGTGCCGCGGTCAACTCGGCACTGGTAATTGGTGGCATAGCAGTCATAGAAGAGGCACCAGATGGCGCGCGAGCTTGGGCCGTATCGATCCTGAGTCTCGCTGCAGGTGCCGGGTTTGCGATTGCAGTTGTTCTATTGCCCCTCGCTGATCGGAGCCCTGAATCATGGCGCATCGCATTCGGGCTAAGCGCTCTAGCTCTAGTTCTGCTCCCCGCAATCAGGAATCACCTGCCCGAGACAACAAGATTCAAAAAAGTTGCTCCTGGAGGACGAGCCCCACTTCGGCTGCGCGAGATTTTCGATGCCTCATATCGAAATCGCTTCATACTTCTAGCGGCAATTGGCTTCTTGACAAATATCTTCTCAGCGCCATCTGCTCAGTTAACCAATCGATATCTCGCAGATGTCCATGAGTTCTCGTCTTCAAGCATCGCTGCGTTTAGAGGTATAACAAATGGCGTACCCGGAGTGATTGGGATACTGATTGCCGGACGCTTGGCCGAGACACGCGGTAGGCGGCCGGTTGCAATAGTTAGCCTCTTCTTAGGCACCTGCCTATCAATGGCCTTCTTCTTGGTAAGCGGGCCTCTTCTCTGGATCGCTTCGACTCTCGCGATTGTTGCTGCTGCTTCATCGACGCTGACCATCGGCACTATGGACGCGGAGATGTTCCCCACCGAGGTGCGTGGGAGCAGTAACGGCTTGATGCTCCTTGCCTATGTCATTGGGTCAGCCTCTGGACTCCTAATTGCCGGGTGGCTGAGCGACCCTCTCGGAGGAATCGGCAGAGCAATTGCACTCTGTGGGATTGCCCCGCTCGTAGCAGCCATCTTCTTGGTCAGAAGACTGCCTGAGACTGCTCACGTAGGCCTCGACGACGTAAGCCCTAGCGAAATTTGAGGCTAGGCCCAGTCTAAGTGCTCTCCTCAAAGACCCGATAGATTCGCCGCCATGACTGATTACCGAGACGAACTGCAAGACTTCCAAAGCGACCAAATAACTCTCCTAGGCGTCACACGTGAAGTGTTTCGGCTTGGAGAGGGTCCCTGCATCATCATCATTCCTGAGATCCCAGGGATCACGCCGGAGCATGCTGAGCTTGCTAGACGAGTTGCATCGCATGGCTACACCACAGTTACGCCTTCGGTATTCGGCACACCGGGTAAACCAATGACGAATTCATACGCTGCATCCTCCCTCATTAAGGGATGCATCTCAAAGGAATTCGCTGCTTTTGCAATTGGCTCAACTAGGCCTATCACTCTCTGGCTTCGAGCATTAGCCGAGAGCGAGCACGATAAATGCGGTGGGCCAGGTGTCGGCGTGATTGGTATGTGTTTCACAGGGGGGTTTGGCTTAGCAATGATGCTCTCAGACTCAGTCATAGCTCCGGTGATGAGTCAGCCGTCCCTACCGCTACCAATCGGCGCAGGGCGCAGATCTGATATTGGTCTGGCCCCTGAAGATCTAGAGCGAATTAAGAAGAAGACTGCGGCCGGTGCTTGCATCATGGGCCTACGCTTTACCGAGGACCGAGCAGTACCGGCTGAGCGATTCGCTTCGTTACGCGAGGCCTTAGGCGACGCATTCATCTCAATTGAGATTGACTCCTCAGCCGGTAATGAACACGGCATTAAAAAGAGTTCTCACAGCGTACTGACTCACGACTTCGTCGATCATCCTGAACACCCTACGAAGGATGCATTCTCGAGCGTCCTAGATTTCTTTGACGCGAGGCTGCGAACAACCTGAACCTAGGGTCGCTGCAGGGGGTATCTCTACCCCCCGCAGCACTCCCAAGTAATAAGGGTTTCCCCTTAGCCCATCGGCACTACAACTGCGTCAATAACGTGAATAACGCCATTGCATGTCTCAATGTCAGTGGTAACAACTTTTGCACCTGCATAGGTGACTCCAGCCTCAGAGACGACTACCTCTGCCTCTTCGCCATTCACAGTAACGACCTTCTGCGAACCTGGCTTTAGATCAGCTGCCATAACTTTGCCACCTACAACGTGGTAGGTGAGGATAGATGTCAGCTGCTCTTTGTCGGCAAGGATTGCATCGAGATCGGCTGCAGGGATCTTCGCAAACGCCTCGTTTGTGGGGGCGAATACTGTAAAGGGACCTTCTCCGTTGAGGGTATCAACAAGTCCAGCCTCTGTTACCGCTGCAACGAGGGTAGAGAAGTCAGGGTTCCCAACTGCTACGTCAACAATTGTGTTGTCGCACTTTGTGGGGGCTGCGGCTGTAGTTGTGGAGGGCTTCTCTACGGTCTCGGAGTCGCTGCTGCAAGCAGCAAAGCCCATTGAGAGTAGAGACATGACACCAATACTTACGATTATCTTGCGTGATTTCACTGTTTCTCCGTCTGTAGTTTATTGGGATAGGTAAGCACGAATCCTAGGTTTCCCTATAAAAATAGGACTCAAGACCGCGCCGAGATAGTACATACGTTCCCAGGCCAATGATCTACCGGGCAAAGTAAATAACAGGTAAACGAACGAGTCTGTTACTGCGGTCTCCGCGGAAGTCCGTGGCCGAAAAAACCACCTACTGGGCGGGCATGGGCGTGGTAGTGATCAGGAATATTGCGCATGTTGTCATCAACGAAATGATCAAATGTGAAATAAGTCTTGACTACATTTGCCAGTTTTTCATGCATGTATGACAGATTGTCACCCGTAGGCGAGGTGCTGTGAACTCTCCAGACAACCATCGGCACTGCGCATATTTCGCACTCAGCAATCCAACAAACGTCGTCTTCGTAAAACCATTCCGTTAGGTGTGCTGCTTCGCATAGATCGCAATGCTCCGGTCCGGGAAACGCAGCGGGCATCTCAGTTACCTTCGTCGAGGCCAGCGCGTAGCGCGGCAACGAAATCTCCAGCCTCCGATGGGGATGCCCCTTCCAGCAATCTGCGAACTAACGCACTCCCAACAATTACGCCGTCGGCCGCTCCGGATGCCTCTCTGGCTTGTTTTGGGTTCGAGATACCTAGACCTAGAAGCACAGGTTTATCAGTCGCGTTCTTCAGTCTTGTCCCCATCTGAAGCGCCTCAGAGGAGACTGAATCGCGTTCACCTGTCACACCTAATAACGCAATTCCGTAGACAAAACCATGTGATCTCTCGCAAATAGTTGCCAAGCGTTCATCCGTAGTTGTTGGGGCTGCGAGCAGCACAGTCTCAATCCCTGCATTGGTGGCTGCATCAGCCCACTCATCGATTTCATCTACTGGGAGATCTGGAACTATTGCACCATCAACACCTGCTGATGCGAGCGCCTCAGCGAACCTCACATAACCGAAATGATGTACAGGGTTGTAATACGTCATCACAACAAGAGGGACATCTATGTCTAGGGCAGCGAGTTCTGCGACGACGCCATAAGGAGTTGCACCACGCATCAGCGCCTGCTGTGAAGCCGCTTGAATCACTGGGCCATCCATAATTGGATCCGAGAATGGAATCCCGATCTCGATCGCATC
>CAMDSG010000024.1 GCA_945907055.1 Bifidobacterium breve
TGAGCATCGAGTAGTTCAGTCTCGGGGATGAGGAACGCACTTGTGTCGGGCTCGATGCGTGTCTCTGCTCGTGAGTCTGGGCCTGAGCGAGAACCAAAGTCATTGGCCTCTGGGACCTCGGGTGCAATGCCCCAGACTGAAGTCTGCGCCGGCGCATCCCCAACAGTGTTGCGCTCTGCGGAGTTAGCGGTAGATTGATCTCCGCCGAGAGGGGCATCAGCATCTATAGAGAAAGAATCCGACCTGCGACGATTCTTTGATTCATCAGAAGTATCTGATGCCTCTGAGCGATTGCTCCGGCGGTCAGTGGTCTCGCTAGCGGTAACCACAACCGTCTCGACCTCGTCGAGAGCATCTCTTGGGTCTGGTGCATCGCCAATATGACCGCCACCAAACTTGTTGGAGACCGTGCCACTCTGCTCTTTAGAGACTCTTCGAGATACCTGCCAGTGGTTTACCTCGAGTGCAACTGACCCCTCTGCGAACTGCAGCGCTAGACGAGTTGCTCGATCTGTGAGGGTCGGGTCTGAGGCGCCACCGCCAATGTGGAGCTGAATATGTAGAACGCCATTTCGATCATCGAATGCAACTGAAATCACGCCAGAGAGCTTTCGAAGGTTTAACTCTAATTCGTTGATGCTCGGGTTCGGGTTCATGGCCTAGCCCTCTTAGCTGCGCGTAGGCGCTCGTCCGCTAGTGCGAATAGTGACTCTGAGGTCTCGCCCTCGGATGGGCTCTCGGCCGCGCCGTAGGAGAATCCTGGGCAGCGATCTCCGTCGATGTTTGTCTGAGCGACGCGCTCTAGGACTGGTCCGACATCGGAGAGCTTTGTGTCAGGCATGATCAGCGCGAACTCGTCGCCACCGATGCGCGCAGCATTGTCTCCATGGCGAAGCGCGATTCTTAAACGATCTGCAATCCCAATCAATGCGGCATCTCCCGCGCGGTGACCTTGATTGTCATTGATTGATTTTAGATAATCGAGGTCAAGAATCACGAGGGTAAATGGCCACCTATAACGCTCGCTTCGCGCTACTGCCATCTCAAGAAGCCTCTGAAAAGAGCGCCTGTCGTAGAGGCCACTTAGCGAGTCGTGCCAAGAGTCGTGGCGTAGCAGATCGAGCCTAAGTGCGACGGTGCAGAGACTCGTGAGCAGCGTCGGGTCTACAGATGGATCATCGAGAGGCGGATCGGTGTAGAGACCAGGCTCAGCATCGAGCAGTGCAAGGTCGCCGCCATCTATGCGTCGACGCCCGGAGCGAAATACCTGTCGCCCGAAGCCAGGCTCCTCAATCACCATCGCTGCATCGGAGAGGGAGAACTGTTCTACGAGTCCGTCTAACGCTTCGTAGACAACAGCGAGTCCAGAGTCGTTGCTCGCTAGGTCTGCGACAAGGCGCGCCCCGAACTCGCTTTTCACGCTACGTCGATCATTAGTTGAGCCGCCCATGTGCGGCGGAACCTGCGCGCCTGCGTGCGAGCGGAGCACCTCTCCCAATGGTCGCCCGAGTCCACCTTGTCGCCCCACTTCTAACCCTGAAACCCTTCAATATTGCCCCCACCCGAGCTGAACTCTGCAGGAATCCCCCTGATCGGATCTTGCTCCGCTGCGTGACTCTATCCGCCACGTAGCGTGGTAGTCGCCCCCAATATTGATATGTAGGTGGTTCGAGGAGGCGAGTGTGCGATGCTTAAGACCCCGATATCCCCTCAATCCCGCCTCGGCCGTGGGTTTTATGGCCATCTACGCTTTGATTATCGAGACCTTAAATACAGCAATTCTGGCATCCCTCGAGGCTTGTGGCCTACCCGCGCCCACTGGGGACCTAACCCCTGAGCCCACCGCTAGGCGTGAGCATGGGGATTTTCAGACCAACGTGGCCCTGCGTTTGGCGAAGATCGTCGGGCGCGCTCCGCGCGATGTGGCGGTTGAGATCGCCGCTGCACTCGAGGCATCTAATACTGCGCACCTTGATCACTGCGAAGTTGCCGGCCCGGGGTTCGTCAACATATTCCTTCGACCAACTTGGCTCCATGATGTGCTCACAGACGTTGTGACTTCACAGAGTGCGTATGGTCGCAGCGACGCGCTCGCTAACCAGCGCATCAACCTTGAGTTTGTATCCGCCAACCCCACTGGTCCGTTACACGCTGGTGGCGGACGTTGGGTGGCGGTTGGTGACGCTCTTGCAAATGTTCTCGCCTCTCAAGGCGCAACTGTGCATCGCGAGTACTACTTAAACGATGCAGGGAATCAACTTGATACGTTTGCACGTTCTCTGCTTGCTCGTTATAGCGGCGAGGAGCCTCCAGAGGATGGTTATCACGGCGAGTACCTCATCGAGATGGCGCAGCTTCTACGTAGTGAACTTGGTGACGACGTAGACGAGTTAACAGCGCGCGAGTGGGGCTACGAGCAGAATGTGAAGTCGCTGCGCGAGGACCTTGCGCGCATTGGTGTCTACTTTGATACGTGGTTTAGTGAACGACTTTTACACGAGCGCGGCAACGTAGTCGAGGTCCTCTCAACGCTGGAGTCGGCCGGGCATACCTATGTCAAGGACGATGCGACATGGCTCAACAGTGAAGCGCTCGGCGACCAGCGCGATCGTGTGTTGGTAAAGCGTGACGGGTCGACTACATATTTAGCCAATGACCTCGCTTACCACCTTGATAAGTCACGCCGCGGCTGGGATTACCTCATTGATATTTGGGGCGCCGACCATCATGGGCAGGTGAAGAGTCTGCAGGCCGGCATGGAGGCTTTAGGAATAGGCACTTCGGAGTCGCCACAGCCTGAGATTATTCTTGGGCAATTAGTGAAGCTAGAGCGCGGGGGAGAGTTGGTTCGCCTCTCAAAGCGTGCTGGCAATGTGGTGACCCTCTCAGACATTCTTGATGAGGTTGACCCAGATGTTGCACGCCTCACCTTCCTGCTCCAAGGTATCGATACTGCTCTCACATTCGACCTCGATGTAGTTACCTCGCAGTCGATGGAGAACCCAGTCTTTTATGTTCAGTACGCGCATGCTCGTGTCTGCTCTATTGGCAGGCGAGCAGATGAGCAAGGGGTTACAAGGGTTGCGCTAAAAGATGCTGACCTCTCCGTGCTTCTCCATGAGCGCGAACTCGACTTGCTTCGTGCACTCTCGGAGTATCCAGGAGTTTTGGCGACGAGCGCAGAACTGCGTGCGCCTCATCGAGTCGCAACTTGGGTTCGCGATTTCGCATCGCGCGTCCATGGCTTCTATCGAGACTGTCGGGTGATCACCAACGATGCAGCGCTCACGCAAGCACGCCTGTGGCTTGCTGAGGCATCTCGTATTGGATTGGCCGACGCGCTTGGGATCCTTGGCGTAGGCGCGCCCGCTGTGATGGAGCGACTCGATGAAGACGAAGATGAGGCCGAGGGCGCTTTAGGCGAAGGACAGAACCAAGGGAGTCTCGGATGACATCTGCACCATTCGATAAGAGCATTGCATCGCCGGCCGTTCTCAGCGCCGATCTTGAGGCGCTCGCAGCTGAGTTTGGAACTCCGCTCTTTATCTACGACGAAGACGCAATGCGCGATCGCTGCCGGGAATACGTAGATGCCTTTGGGGCTGAGAACGTTGCATTTGCAGGCAAATCATTCCTCTGTACCGCGATGGTTCGCCTTGTAATGGAGGAGGGTCTGCACCTCGACTGCGCTACTGGTGGAGAGATGCACGTCGCCTTGATCGCAGGTTTTCCTGCGGAGCGAATTGTGCTCCATGGCAATAACAAGTCAGCTGAAGAACTAAACGCTGCTCTAAGCGCAGGAGTCGGGCGCATCGTTGCCGACTCTAACGATGAGTTGGATCGGCTTGAGAGATTAGGTGCAGAGCTTGGTGTCGTACCGCGTGTGCTTGTACGCGTTACCCCTGGCGTCGAGGCACATACCCACGAGTTCATCGAGACCGGTACAGAGGAATCTAAGTTTGGTTTCACGGTTAGCAGTGGCGTTGCATTAGCAGCGGCGCAGCGTGTCATCGCCTCGACCACTCTTGAGTTCGCGGGTCTTCACTGCCACATCGGATCTCAGATCTGGGTACTCGAGTCTTATGCGCGAGCAGTGGAGGTAGTACTCGATCTAGTCGCCGCTATTACCGCAACAACTGGAGCGGTAGTGGAGGAGACGGTTATGGGTGGAGGCCTTGGGGTTAGATACCTCGCCGAGGATCCCGCAACCGATATCGCCGCTTACGCACTGACGCTTAGAGAAGCAATTACGACAGGTTCGCAGTCTCGTGGGCTCATGGCCCCAAGAGTGATGGTGGAGCCTGGGCGCTCAATCGTCGCCGCTGCTGGGGCGACGCTCTATCGAGTCGGGACCATCAAGGAGATTCCAGGTGTTGCTACCTACGTATCGGTCGATGGTGGAATGTCAGATAATCCAAGGCCAGCGCTCTATGGAGCAGGTTATGAGGCATACATTCCCGCACAGATCGACGCCGAGCGCCCGATTCAGGTGAGGGTCGCTGGTAAGCACTGCGAGCAGGGCGATTTGATAGTGCCGGATGCCTATCTACCAGCCAATGTTGCAGTTGGGGACCTCTTAATAACCCCGGTGACCGGCGCCTATGGCTACTCGATGGCCTCTAACTACAACAAGGTTCCTCGCCCGGCGGTTGTCTTTATATCCGGTGGAGCGCCTCGGGTAGTGGTGAGGCGTGAGACGAATGACGACCTGACTCGCCTCGATCAATAGCGCAAAAAAATGTGTGCGTTGAGCAGTCTTGGGAGCCCCGAAATTGGGGTACTAGGAGAGAAAATCCTAACGGGTCGCCATGGGGGCACTCCATCGGCGAGACTAAGCCCATCATGAGTTCATCAGTGGTTCGCTTAGGTCTACTTGGTTGCGGCAATGTCGGGGCGTCCCTCGCTCAGATGATCGCGAGTAATGGCGATGCCATCGCAGAGCGCGCCGGAGTGAGGCTCGAGATTACCCAGATTGCTGTACGCGACGTTGCAAAAGATCGTGGGCTGCCGGCGAACTCTGCATCAATAACCGACGACCCATCCTCGGTAGTCGCAGCGAGCGATGTTGATCTTGTCGTCGAGGTGATGGGCGGTATCGAGCCAGCGCGCACTTTGATCCTTGCTGCGCTCGCCGCTGGCAAGCCAGTGGTGACGGCAAACAAGGCGCTACTCGCAGCGGCAGGGGCAGAGTTGTTTGCCGCCGCGGACGCTGGTGGAGTTGACCTCCTATTTGAGGCCTCGGTCTGCGGTGGTATCCCGTTGATGCGCCCGCTTCGTGAGAGCCTCGCTGGTGATCGAATCCTGCGTGTTACAGGGATTGTAAACGGCACTACAAACTACATACTCACCCGCATGACCGAGGCCGGTCAGTCTTTCGCCGATGCCCTAGCAGAGGCACAGGCCCTTGGATTCGCCGAGGCAGACCCGACCGCAGATGTTGAGGCACACGACGCAGCGGCGAAGGCCGCGATCATTGCCTCGATTGCATTTGGTGCCGAGGTAACTGACTCTGACGTATACCGCGAGGGGATTACCTCAATCACTGCTGCTGATATTGAGTCAGCGCGTGAACTTGGTTACGTAGTGAAGCTGCTTGCGGTTGCAGAGGAGCGTGACGGCAAGGTCGGGGCGCGTGTGCACCCCGCTATGGTGCCAGTGCAGCACCCGCTTGCCTCAGTACGCGAAGCGTTCAACGCTGTATTTATAGAGGGAGAAGCGACCGGAGAGGTAATGCTCTACGGTCGCGGTGCTGGAGGATTCCCAACCGCTTCAGCCGTCCTCGGAGATGTGATCGATGCCGCCAAGAACCTTGCGAGCGGAGGGCGTGGTGCCACGATCGGCAAGTTGGTTAGGCGCGAGATGCTCCCGATGGAGGGGGTCGTATCGCAGTACTACCTTGAGGTGGAGGCCGCTGACCGCCCCGGCGTGCTCGCTGTCGTCGCTGATGTATTCGGGCGCCATGAGGTGAGCATTGAGTCAATGCAGCAGCGTGGCATAGGCGAGGATGCCCGTCTTATTTTTGTTACGCACTCTGCTCGCGAGTCTGATCTGCGTTCAACTGTTGAGGAACTGCGCGAGACCGATGCGGTGCATCGTGTTGGATCGGTGCTGCGTGTTCTAGGGAGTGGAGAATGAGTAACGCCCCGATCGCCCGATCAGCGTGGCCTGGGATCATTGAGGCATACCGCGATCACCTCCCTGTAACGACCAATACTCCGGTCGTAAGCCTCTATGAGGGGAATACACCACTACTCCCAGCCATACGCCTCTCCGAGAGACTCGGTTTAAACGTACGACTCAAGATCGAGGGTGCGAATCCAACTGGTTCATTCAAGGACCGCGGAATGACCATGGCGATCACGAAGGCCGTTGAGGATGGTGCCTCTGCTGTGATCTGTGCATCTACGGGAAACACATCGGCATCCGCGGCCGCGTACTCAGCTCGTGCAGGGCTCACCTGTGGGGTTGTAATCCCTGCAGGGAATATCGCTCTCGGGAAGTTGGCCCAGGCACTTATTCATGGTGCAAAGGTTGTAGCTATCGAGGGCAACTTCGATGACGCACTCAACATTGTGCGCGCACTCGGAGAGACTGGTCGCGTAACTGTTGTTAACTCAGTAAACCCATACCGAATTCAGGGCCAGAAGACAGCAGCGTTTGAGATTGTGGATGCGCTGGGCGATGCCCCAGATGTTCACTGCATCCCTGTAGGCAATGCCGGAAACATCACTGCGTACTGGATGGGTTATAAAGAGTATTCAGGTATGGGGAGATCACAGCGACTCCCTCGCATGCTTGGGTGGCAAGCCGCGGGAGCGGCACCGCTAGTAATCGGCCATCCGATTAGTAAACCGGAGACGATCGCGACCGCTATTCGGATTGGCGATCCAGCATCTTGGGGTGGAGCGATCGGAGCAAGAGACGAATCAGGCGGGCATATCGGAATGGTCACCGACGACGAGATTCTCAGCGCCTATCGACTCTTGGCGCAGACCGAGGGAGTATTCGTCGAGCCTGCTAGCGCGGCCTCGGTAGCAGGGCTACTAAAGGCTGTCGAGGAAGGGCTCGTTACACGTGGAGAGTCTGTGGTCTGCACTGTTACAGGGCACGGCCTCAAAGACCCTGAGCGCGCTATCAAGCAGGTCGTTGTGAGCGATCCGGTAGCCTCAACTACTGAGGCAGTAGCGCGCGAACTCGGGCTCTAAAGAATTATCTCTATTCGGTATCTGCGAGAAGCGTAGATACTAAGACCGCTAATTCGCTAAGTAAATATTTTACTAAAGCAACAAGGGGAGCACGAATGTCTAAGTCTCGACCCGTCGCACTGATTACTGGAGCCTCAGCAGGTATAGGGCGCGCGTTTGCAGAGGCACTAGCTGATCGTGGTTACGACCTAGTTGTTGTCGCTAGAGACGCTGCTCGCCTTGAGGAACTTGGCGAGATGTTGAAGACGAAGCACTCGACATCAGTCGAGGTGCTACCCGCCGACCTAACCGCAGATGAAGGCTTGAGACTCGTTGAGGATCGCCTTAAGCGCGAGGACGCCCCGATTGACCTGCTTGTCAACAACGCTGGATTCGGTACCGCCGGGCGCTTCCATGAGATCTCGATCGATAAAGAGATTCGCATGGTTGATTTAAATATCAGCGCGTTGGTGCGCTTGACCCATGCGGCACTTGATCGTATGGTTGCAAGAGGCTCTGGTGGGATCATCAACGTCTCATCCGTTGCTGCGTTCCAGCCCGCACCAGGCAACGCCACCTACTCCGCGACAAAGGCGTTTGTCTCGTCATTTACGCAGGCTGTTCACGAAGAGGTGCGCGCTGGAGGAGTGCGGATCATGGCTGTGAATCCTGGATTTACAAGAACCGAGTTTCAGCAGCGCGCTGGAATGGAGGCAGAGAAGGTCCCAGGTTTTATGTGGCAGCAGCCCGAGGACGTAGTAGCGGTAGCCCTAAAGGCCTTTGATAATCGACGTGCAGTGATTATCCCTGGAATCATCAACAAGATGACCGCAACCTTCTCCTCGGTTGCGCCAGGAGTAGTGACACGCAAGATCGCTGGGCGAATCATGAAGGACCCTGGCGAAGCAAGATTGCCTCGCAAGTAATTACGCGCAGACGCCTAAGGGAACTGTCTCTACTTTGGAGCGATTCTGTAGATAGTGCCGCCTTGTGATGCAACAAGCACCGCACCGCTGGCATCGACACCAAATGTTGTGGGCTGATCGACGCTAATACCAAGTGAGGCTGATTTAACCCGCCTTTGATTATCAAAGATCAGAGTATTGAGATCTCCGCCGCAAGCATCAGAGAATAAATATTTGCCGTTTAAGGCCTTAAATTGAGGGTCATGTGCGACGACGCCGCCGATGATTGCGCAGTTATTCCCTGCGTGTGGATAGTCAAAGATAGGGGCGACTGCATCTACACGGCGGCCAGAGCGATGAGTCGAGTTGCCTTCATAGATATTCCAGCCGAAATTTGAGCCTGCACCAGATGACGTCTCCACCCTGTCAATCTCCTCGCGGTTGCTCTGCCCGACATCTCCAATCCAGAGCATCCCTTCGTCGAGATCAAAGCGCCACGGATTACGCAACCCGTAGGCCCAAATCTCAGGTAGAGCATCGCTGCGACCTACAAAGGGATTATCCGAAGGAATCGCGTATGGTTTAACTCCGTTAGGAGTGGGGTTGATGCGAATAATCTTCCCCAGAAGCGTCTTGAGACTCTGCGCATTGCCACCCTCGGCGTGCCCGTACCCCTCGTCGGCGGCGCTGCCTCCATCTCCAAAACTCATCCAGAGATTTGAGGCAGAGTCGAAGTGGATATCTCCTCCGTTGTGATTGGACTGCGGGTCAGGGATTGCGATGATGGTTCGCCAGCCTGAGTCAGGCGTACCTCGCCCCTCCCAGGGAAGTGCGTCCAAGACAATGCGGCCATCGATGTGCGTGTATGCAACATAGAGAAAGCTTCGGTCCGGAGAGAAGGCCATGCCGAGTAGCCCTTGCTCGTAGGAGTCAGAGATCACGCGCTTTGAGATATCTAGTACGAGCGGATTTCTGCTGGCTTCGTCAAGGCGGCGTATGCGCCCTGACTTCTCGCCAATATATGTATCGGCGCCAACTGTTGCTATCGCTATTGGTTCATTGAGATTCGTTGCAACCGAGACCAAGCGAGCCTCGACAGACTCCGAGCCTTGCTGGGGGAGAGTGGTCGATGGATTACTACTGGTCGTGCTACTAGTCGTGCTACCAGTAGCACCACTGGGGATTGGTCCGAGTGTGCCGGCCCGAGAGTTGTTATCGCCACAGGCGGTCAGGAGCAAGACTGAGATGATGAGTGCGGCGAGGATGCGCACGGCTCGATGTCGTTGGCACGCTGTGGGTCTGAGCACCCCCTAACCCTAACGAATCAGTAGCCGGGTGTGGCATCGCGTAGCATTAGGGCAATGAAATATGTAGTGCTTGTCCCAGATGGCTGTGCAGATGAAGCCTGCGATGAACTTGGGGGGAAAACCCCATTAGAGGTTGCGCGCATGCCTGCTCTCGCGGCACTAGCAGCGCGCGCTGAGGTTGGGCGCGCTGCAGTTATTCCTGAGGGGATGCCACCGGGCTCCGATGTTGGCAACCTTGCGATTCTTGGTTACGACCCCAAAGAGTTCCATACAGGGCGCGCACCGATAGAGGCTGCGGCTATGGGTATTGAGCTGAAGCCAGGTGAGGTTGCTTACCGTTGCAACTTGGTAACTCTTGGCGAGGCTGGAGAGTCAAGCGGCACGATGATTGATTTCGCGGCCGGGCATATATCGAGCGAGCAGAGTCACCCGATAATTGCTGCTCTCAACGCGCAACTCGGCGACGGGCGCGACGGTGTGCGTTTCTACCCAGGCGTTGAGTATCGCCATATCCTCGTCGTGCCAGGGGAGTGGGCTGTCTCCGATTGTGTTCCACCGCATGATCTAACCGGCAAACCAAGCATCTGGCCGACGGGACCTGCTGCCGAGAAGCTGCACGCGCTCATGAATGCTTCTCAGGCTGTAGTAGCGGACGCGGCTTCGCGCGTTGGGTCTGTAGCGACGCAGATTTGGTTATGGGGGCAAGGAACGAGTCCGACGCTCCCATCATTCTCTGATCGTTATGGTGTAACCGGTCGACTTACATCTGCAGTAGATCTTGTGCGCGGGCTAGGTGTGCTCGCCGGGATTGAAGTTCTAGATGTGCCTGGAGCCTCGGCGGGTTTTGAGAACGACTATGTCGCGCAGAGAGATGCATGCCTCACGTCGCTTGAGACGAAAGACTTCTTCATGCTCCATGTAGAGGCGACCGATGAGGCCGGTCATCAGCAACTTCCGCACACGAAGGTTGAGGCCCTCGAGCGATGGGACTCTGAGATCATTGGCCCACTAATGGAGGCACTGCCTCGTTTTGGGGCATACCGGATTCTTCTGATGCCCGACCACGCAACCCCTTGCCGCCTCGGAACCCATACCTCAGATGCTGTCCCCTACATGCTCTACGACTCCGAGAATGAAGGATCAGGCGGGGTCTATAGCGAGTCCGGGACCGAGGGATTAGCCCCGGTTGTAGCCCATGAGCTCATGGGCAGACTGGTCTCTCAGGCCTAGGCCTAACGAAGGGCTTCACTTCATTTTAGTGAGGTTTCGCGCAGTTCAAGGCAGCCGGTATGCGCTCGGGTGCGAGATGTGGCTATGCTTCTCCCTGAACCGCCGCTCCCTCCGGATGCGGCACCCCTCTCCGACTAGATCATCCGATCACAGGATCATCCGGCACCGGCGAGGCGGATAGTCGAAGAGGTTCGCAGTACTTCTTGGAATTCCTTCCACGAAAAAAACACACCCCTCAACACACGGAATCTCTGCGGTTCGTCCTTTTCTATTTATTCTCTTCACAGTTCAGGCTCCATAAGTCGAGGCCTCGGCCTAGATGGGTAGCCCACTGTGACCCCACACGTAGCCAAAGGTTGCGTTAGTTCCCATAGGAGCCCATATTGAGTCCAAAGCAGGGTATTGAGCGTTCGATGCTTGACGGCAAGGATCGTGAAGAACTCCACTCCATCGCTGGTGCGATTGGTTTGAAGGGCGTCACGCGCCTCAAGAAGGCCGATCTTGTAGCCGCGATCCTCTCCGCTGCAGGGGGAGACGGCGACGCAAAAGCGCCCAAGGCTCCCCGCTCTGCAAAGGCCAGCGCGGGTAAGGATGATTCAGGGAAGACTGCATCTGCTGCATCTGCTGCGAATGGAACCCCCGCCCCTCGCAAAGCCATTCGTTCAAAGCGCGCCTCTGAACTAGAGGCCGGGTCAATCGAGTCCCTAGCCGCCGAGCAGGATGCGATCGCATCTAGCTCTGGTCTGGGGAGCGACACAGACCCAGAGATCGCACCGCGGCCACGCCGCAATTCCACAACTACGTCATCGGCGACGACTAACGAGCCGCAGACGAGTGGAGTAAGCGGAGTAAGTGGGGGTACTGACTCAGACTCAGAGTCTCGCGTTACTAGCCAGGGAGGGACCGGGAGTGGCTCAGAGGATGGCTACGAGCAGGGTTCTTACTCAGACGCCAATCGCACACGGCGACGTCGACGCCGCGGCCGTGACCGCGTAGGCGGGCCAGGGGACGAGGGCGCTCAGGGCGGACAGAGCAGCCAGAGCAATCAGGGTGGACAGAGCAATCAAGGTCGCCAGGATGGTCAAAGTCGTCAAGGTCGCCAAGGTGGCCAGAACCGTCAAGGTGGTCAACGCCCCGAGCGCGGCAACTCGCGTGGGTACGACCGCGGTGGAGAGCGTGAGCAGGCTGAGCCGCGTGGTGAATTTACTGGAGAGCCGATTGAGATCGCAGGTCTGCTAGATCTTCGGGACGAGGGTTACGGATTTCTGCGTGCGACTGGTTACCTACCAGGGCGCAGTGACTCCTACGTCTCTGCAACACAGGTTCGTCGCTTCTCGCTGCGCAAAGGCGATTACATAAAGGGCGCAACGCGACCTGCTGCGAGTAATGAGAAGTATCCAGCATTGCTTCGGGTTGACGAGATCAACGGCATGTCTCCTGAGGATGCGAAAGAACGCCCACGCTTTGAGGACCTAACTCCACTCTTCCCAGATGAGCGACTAACCCTTGAGATTAAGGATGAACCCGGTCAGTTGACAGGGCGCATCATCGATCTGCTCTCGCCAATTGGTAAGGGACAGCGGGGCCTGGTGGTGTCACCTCCTAAGGCTGGTAAGACAACGATCCTTAAGCAACTTGTCTACTCAATCGAGCGCAACAATCCAGAGGTGCACCTCATGGTGCTCCTCGTAGATGAGCGCCCAGAAGAAGTCACCGACATGAGGCGCCATGTCCTTCGTGGTGAAGTAATTGCAAGCACGTTCGACCGACCCTCAGATGAGCACACTCATGTTGCGGAGGTAGCGATCGAGCGTGCGAAGCGACTAGTGGAGCTCGGCAAGGATGTAGTAATCGTGCTCGACGGAATCACCCGCCTGGCGCGCGCTTATAACCTTGCAGCACCTGCATCTGGTCGAGTGCTCTCCGGTGGAGTCGACTCAACCGCTCTCTACCCACCGAAACGTTTCTTTGGTGCGGCACGAAATGTTGAGGAGGGTGGATCACTCACGATTATTGCGACCGCTCTAATTGAGACGGGTAGCCGCATGGACGAGGTCATCTTCGAGGAGTTCAAGGGGACCGGCAACATGGAGCTTCGCCTTGATCGCAAGTTGGCCGAGCGTCGCCTCTACCCGGCCATCGATGTAAACGCATCGAGCACCCGCCATGAGGAGTTGCTATTCGAGAGAGACCAGTTGAACCAGGTCTGGAAACTCCGCCGAGTCCTCAATGCGCTCGCTGGGGATGGATCTGCCGCCCCTGGGCTTGAACTGCTCCTCGATAAACTGCGCTCCACCAAGAGTAACGACGAGTTCCTCTCTGATATCGCCAAGGCCCCATCAGGCGGCGGTTGATCCCCAAAGAACGCGACGATTATGCGCCCGGCAAGACCGCAGGGTGCTCCACCGATTAGATTGAGAATTATGCAGACTGACATCCACCCCAAGTACGGCGATTGCAAAGTGCACTGCTCGTGCGGCAATGAGTTTGTGACCCGTTCAGTGGTCGACTCCATGCGTGTTGAACTATGCGCCGAGTGCCACCCCTTCTACACCGGCAAGCAGAAACTCGTAGACACCGGCGGACGCGTTGAGCGATTCCAGAAGCGCTACGCCGCTGCAGCTAAGAAGCCCAAGAAGTAAGGCTTCTCTCTGTATGAGGGTCTCTCTGTGACGGCTCCTGCGCAACCAGTGCGCTACATGGGTGGTCAAGCCGTCATGGACGGCGTGATGATGCGCGGAGAAGATATCTGGGCCGTTGCAGTTCGTCGTCTCGATGGAGGCATTGAACTTAAGACAGGTGAGTGCGCCAATTGGTCTCAGGCTTGGGGGCGAATTCCCCTGGCTCGCGGTGTCGCAAATCTCGTTGAGTCTCTATCGCTCGGAATGAAGTCGCTTACTTGGTCCGCTGAGGTAAATACCCCCGAAGAGGACCGCCTGGGCAAGGGTGGAACCGCTGTATCGATGGTAATTGCGCTGGCATTCTTTGTCGGCATATTTCTCTTGATTCCGATGCTCGGGGCTCGCGGGATTACCTCGCTATTTGGTCGGTCGCAACTGGAGTTCCACATCATTGAGGGTGTGCTTAACCTCGGATTATTCTTGGGGTACCTAACCCTTATTGGCAAGGTTCCTGACATAAATCGCGTATTTCAGTATCACGGCGCTGAGCACAAGGCAATTGCAGCGTATGAGAACAATGCTGCGTTGACCCCTGAAGAGGCGCAGAAATTTACAACACAGCATGTTCGATGTGGCACGAACTTCTTACTTACTGTCTTTGTTATCGCGATCTTTGTTTACAGCCTTGTTGGGCGCCCCTCGGTCTTGGCCCTAGTTGCTTCTAGGGTCGTGCTAATTCCCGTTATTGCTGGCCTTGCTTACGAGGTCATTCGCTTCGCCGCACGGAATATGCAGCGGCGTTGGGTAAGAGCATTAATGATCCCTGGACTCACCCTCCAGCGTCTCACGACTCGCGAGCCAAGCATCGAACAAGTTGAGATCGCCATCGCCGCGCTTACCGCGGTATTTACTCCAGCACAGACCGCCGAAGTTGAGTCGCGCCTAAGCGCTTAGGTACCGCCTCGGCGGGTACTCTCTAGATGCCTGCACTCGCCCGGGCTTGGAGATATAGCTGATGAAGTTTGGAATTTTCTATGAGCACCAGTTGCCTCGTCCCTGGGAAGAGGGCTCTGAGCAGCGACTATTCCAAGAAGCCCTGGATCAGATCGAGTACGCAGACTCAATCGGTATTGATTATGTCTGGGAGGTTGAGCACCACTTCCTTGAGGAGTACAGCCACTCGAGCGCACCTGAGGTCTTCCTCGCTGCAGCCTCACAGCGCACAAAGCGCATGCGCCTCGGGCACGGAGTAATCCAGACCTCTCCTGCTTATAACCATCCTGCGCGTATTGCCGAACGCCTATCGACTCTCGATCTTGTCTCTAATGGGCGTGTTGATTTTGGCTCGGGAGAATCTAGTAGCGAGGCAGAGCTCGGCGGTTTTGGTATCGACCCTGAGGTGAAGCGTGCAATGTGGGAGGAGGGCTTACGCGTTGCGCTCCGCTGTATGACAGAGGCGCCTTTCACGGGGCACGCTGGTGAGTTTGTAACTATGCCGCCACGCAATGTTGTGCCTAAGCCCGTCCAGAAGCCCCACCCTCCGTTGTGGCTCGCGTGTAGCCGTAAGGACACGATTCACTTCGCAGCCCAGCACGGAATGGGCGCGCTTGCGTTTGCGTTCGCCGATCCTGAAGAGGCGAAGCACTGGGTCGATGACTACTACGCGACCCTGGCATCGGAGGGGGTGCCCATCGGTGATGCGGTTAATCCAAACCTTGCATGTGTCACTACATTTATGTGCCACGAGGATGAGCAGGTAGCCCTAGCGCGCGGCCTCGAGGGTGCAAACTTCTTCGGGTATTCCCTCGCTCACTACTACATCTTCGGTCGCCACCAGCCAGGGGTAACCGATGTCTGGAACGAGTACGGCGATCGCCGACGTGAGCACGGATTCGACCCCGATGCTGTATCAATGGCAGAGGCAAATGCTGAGCGTCTCGGGGCAAAGGTTGTCTCCGGAGATCAGACCGGCCTACGCGGAGCGATCGGTACGCCAGATCAAGTTCGCGAGTACCTGCGACGCTACGAAGAGTGCGGAATCGATCAGGTAATCCTTTGTTTTCAGGCTGGGAAGAACCGCCATGAGCACATCATGGAGAGCCTTGAACTACTAGCGCGCGATGTGCTCCCCGAGTTCGCCGAGCGCGAGATAGAGGCGCAGGCAAAGAAAGATTTACGCCTTGCTCCTATCATCGAGGCTGTGATGGCGCGCAAACCTGCATCCGATCATCCACCCTTGCCGTCGCCGGATTATGAATTCCCAGCAATCCCACGCCTGATGGCGGATCGCATGAACTCTGATGAGTTTCATGCTTGGCTCGACAACGTTGCTGAGGCCTCAGCATCCGGAAACTCAGATGATGTAAGAGGTTTACTCGAATGAGCATGTTTGATCGTCTCGCCGATTTTGAGGCTGAACTCGATCGCTTGGAGTCGACACTCGCAGACCTATACGCG
>CAMDSG010000025.1 GCA_945907055.1 Bifidobacterium breve
GGCGAGGAGGCTCATGGTGGGCCAGCTACGGTGAAGGCCTCTCGCGACTCGATCGTCATTGATGAGGATTACAACGAGGTAGTGCCTGGATCTGGGGATGTTGGGCGCATTGCTCGTACCGGAAATATCCCTCTCGGGTACTACAAGGATCCTGAGCGCACGGCGCTCGTATTCCCAGTCGTTAATGGTCGTCGATACTCGGTCCCGGGTGATTTCGCGAAGGTTGAAGAGGACGGCCAGATCACACTCCTTGGTCGCGGCTCCATCATGATTAATACTGGCGGGGAGAAGGTCTACCCCGAGGAGGTTGAGGGCGCGCTTAAGGCTCACCCTTCCGTGTTTGATTGCCTTGTTGTCGGTGTCCCCGATGAGCGATGGGGAGAGGCAGTCGCAGCGGTAGTTCAGTTCCGCATTGGTACTAGCGCCACCCTTGAGGAGTTGGCTGCTCACTGTAGAGAACATGTCGCTGGGTACAAGATTCCCAAGCGCCTCTATCTCACAGATGCAATTGTGCGCGCTCCTAGTGGCAAGCCTGATTATCCGTGGGCCAAGCAGTTTGCGCTTAAGGCAGCCGAGGGCGAGAAGGCGTAGGGTCAAGGATCGTGGATCCTGCTGAGTTCGAGGCCGCTGGCCTATACGACCCAACGTCGCCTGATGCACGTGAGCGTCTAGCGCTCCTCAAGTGGCTCACGGATAGGGGATTTACCGCCGTAGAGATCGCTGAGGCAGATGCAGACCCTGGTTTGCCGCTGGAGGCATTGGCGAGTCAGCAGGCGGTTCGCCAAGGACAAATTCATTCGCGAAGAGAGAGCGCTCGCTTGTTGGGGCTTAGTGATGCTGCCCTTGAGCGCATGCTTTTAGCCTCGGGTTACCCAAATGGAGACTTGGATGAGGCAGCCCTTACAGATATGGATATCACCGCGCTTAGTTCATTTGTTACGGCAAATGAGATTTTCGGCGAGGAGCCAATTGAGCAGTTCGCCCGTGTTATCTCTGCGGCTGCAGCGAAGGTAGCGGAGGCAGCGACCTCGCTTTTTCTTGCAGAGGTTGAGCAGCCACTTATTGATGACGAAGCATCGCCGGTTGTGTTGGCCCAGGCAAATCTCGCAGCTGTTTATTCCTTGGACACACTTCCTATCGTGATGGAGGCCCTTCTGCGTAGTCAGGTAGAGATTGCAAATCGACGCGCTCGCCTTGCCCGGCAGGAATCCGGTGAAGCAATGGTGGCGATTGGATTCATTGACCTTGTTGGGTTTACTCCGCTATCGCGTCGGCTCGATGATGCGGAGCTCTCTAAGGTGTTGGATGGTTTTGAGAGTCGCGCGTCAGATATCGCAACTGCGCATGATGGACGCGTTGTTAAACACATCGGCGATGAGGTCATGTTCGTTGTAGTGGACCCGAATGCCGCCTGCGAGATTGCTCTTGAGATAGTCGACGCGGTTCGAGGACTAGGTAGGGGAGTGCGCCCAAGCGGATCGGTTACCTATGGGCCAGTGTTGTCTCGCGCCGGCGACTATTACGGTTCAGTCGTCAATCTCGCATCACGCGTTGCTGACATGGCAGTGCCTTACGAGATACTTGTCACCGAAGAGTTGGTAAACGCTGCAGAGAAGTGGTCAATGAACTTCGTCCCCGCCGGTCGCCGAATGCTAAAAGGTTTCGAAGAGCCTGTAAGTCTCTGGGAACTACACCGCGCCGAGTGACCCCCGCATGCCGTCAGAACTAGGCGAGGGTTCCGTTCGCTAATAGGCGGATTACCTCATCGGTAGGTAGACCCCACTTGGTGAGTACCTCCCGCGTGTCCTTTCCGGGAACTACAGGGGTGCGAAGAATCTCGCCAGGTGTGCGGCTAAAGCGCGGTGCCGGTGCAGGCTGCGGAGCGCCTTCTACCTCTACAAAAGTTGAGCGAGCCACATTGTGGGGATGCTTGCGAGCCTCGTTCATAGTGAGAACTGGAGCAAAGCAGACCTCGTGCCCTGCGAAGAACTCGCCCCATGCATCGCGCGAGCGCGTCGCAAAGATCTCAGCCAGAGATGCCTTCCACTCAGGCCAGCGCCCCTGCTCCATCTGCGTATTCACATCGAGATCGATTCCGAGTGGGGTCATCAACGAGACGAACTCTGCATAAAACTTAGGTTCGTACGCTGCAATCGATATCCAGCCTTTATCAGAGGTCTCGTAGACGCCGTAGAAGTGAGCACCTCCGTCGAGCATGTTGGTTCCACGCTCATCTGACCAGAACCCCATTGCGGACATGCCGACAAATGTGCTCATGAGCATTGCTGAGCCGTCGACCATCGCTGCATCTACAACTTGGCCACGCCCCGAAGTTGCCCTCTCAAGCAGCGCAGCGAGAACACCAAACGCGAGTAGTAGTCCTCCGCCCCCAAAGTCGCCTATGAGGTTGATCGGTGGTACCGGAGGGCCGCCCTCGGTGCCGATGTGCGCGAGTACTCCAGCGAGCGCAATGTAGTTGATGTCGTGCCCCGGCTCCTGCGACATCGGGCCATCTTGACCCCAGCCAGTCATTCGGCCGTATACGACTCGAGGGTTTCTATTAGCCACATCATCTGGCCCAACACCTAGGCGCTCTGCAACGCCAGGCCTAAATCCCTCGAGGATCACATCGGCGTGCTCGCATAGTCGCAGAACAGTCTCCGCTGCCTCTGGGTGTTTGAGATCTATCCCGGCTGAGAGGCGGTTTCGGTCAAGGCTGGCGAACGGGGAGGCTGGGAAGGTTCCAGAGCCTCTCGCTACGTCCGTTGCGCGGTCGAGGCGCAGTACCTCGGCGCCCAGATCTGCGAGTGCCATGCCAGCGAATTGGAGTGGACCAATGTTGGGTAACTCAATTACGCGAATTCCAGATAGCGGGCCCATAGAGCACTCTCCTTGGTTCTTCTAAATCAAATTAGATATCTAGGTTAAAGACGCGCGCAGCGTTCTCTCTTAGAAACTTGGGCCAGACGTGATCACGAAATGGCACATCTGGTAATTCACTAAAGATTCGTTGGTATGAGAGCCCGGCTGGGAAGTAGCCACTCCAGATAATTTTGTCGGCACCGCGTGTATTTGCGTAGTCAATGATTTCTCTCGGGTAGTACTTAGGGGCGAATGCAGTAGTGGAGTAGTAGAGGTTTGGCCACTTAAGCATCAACTTCACTGCGAGATCTGCCCAAGGCTCGGCTCCATGACGCATGACAAATGTGAGCTCAGGGAAGAACCAACAGATCTCATCTATTAGGGCTACATCTTGAACCCCGAATGGGATTCTCGGCCCTGGTACTCCAACCGTAGAGCAGAAAGGAATCCCTAACTCAACACACTTTGCATAGATCGGGTAGAACTTTTTGTCGTTGAGCGGCACCTGCGGGGTTAGTCCGGCGGGGAATGCTCCAACAGCCTTGAGGCCAAACTCGTCGTTGAATCGAACGATCCTTCGAACTGCATCCATGCCTTCGTTTGGGTCAACATTGATCTGTGCAGCGAATCGGCCCGGGTGTTGCCGTACTGCTTCTGCAGCGGCCTCGTCGTCGACATTTACAATTGCGTGGTGAATTCCAACGGCCTCTAACTCAGCGCAGAGCATGTCCACCGGGTCGGTCATATCATCGGCCTCCCACTTCGGGGCCGCTTTGAACATATAACCCGCGGGGAACTCAAGCCCGCCGCTGCCCTCTTTACTCTCAGAGTCATGGGTTCCTCTGCGAATGAATTCATAGAAGGCGAACATCTCTTCACGTGATTTCGGGACGCCAACCGCGGTATCTACAACACCCCCAGCGAGTGCTGCGGCAAACGCTTTATTTACACCTTTAGGGTTATCGACTCCACTAGCCATCTCAGAGATCTATTCCTAGAACTCGCAGTGCATTCTCCCTCAGGAACTTCGGCCATACGTGGTCACGAAAAGGCACATCGGGCATCTCAGCGAAGATGCGCTCGAGGCTGAGCCCCATTGGGTAATAACCCGCGTAGATAATCTTGTCGGCACCGCGTGTATTCGCGTAGTCAATGATCTCTCTCGGGTAATGCTTGGGGGCAAATGCGCTAGTGGAGTAGTAGAGGTTCGGCCACTTGAGCATCAACTTCACAGCGAGATCAACCCAAGGCTCTCCACCATGACGCATCACGAGTTTGAGTTCAGGGAAGAACCAGCAGACCTCATCGACATGGGCAACGTCTTGGCATGCCATTGGCACACGAGGCCCAGGTACTCCCACGTTTACAAAGACAGGGATGTTTAACTCAACGCACTTCGCATAGAGCGGGTACATCTTCTTGTCGTTGATGTCGACCTGAGGAACGAGCCCTGCCGGAAATACCTGAGCCGAGCGCGCACCGAACTCGTGATACGCGCGCTCAAGGTGACGCACTCCGTCCATGCCAGAGTTCGGGTCGATTGAGCAACCGCCAACAAAGCGGTTTGGGTGGTCTGCTACTGCTTGGCGAGCAACCGGATTGGAGCCAACGTTTAGGAGTCCCCACTTAACGTGGAATAGATCCATCTCGGCAACGAGGAGTGCCACGGGGTCCTCAATCGAGTCAAAGTCTGGAACGTCTTTGAACATGTACTGCGCCGGAAAGGTGAACTGTTCGCGCGCCTCTTTGTCGAGGATCTGACTAGCGAACTTGTCGTAGTGATCTCGCTTGCGATCCGCGGCAGTTGCCGGGATGCCGATCATTGTGTCGACGACACCACCGCGCCATGCCTCAAAGTATGCATCACTCATCGAGTTTAAAGACCTTCCGTGCGTTCTCGTGTAGAAACTTTGGCCAGACGTGGTCGCGGAACCCGACTCCGGGCAACTCCTCGAAGATTCGATCAAGGCTTAGCCCCATGGGGAAGTAACCGGCATACATAATTTTCTCGGCTCCTCGCGTGTTGGCGTAATCAATGATCTCTCTCGGGTAGAACTTAGGCGCAAATGCGCTAGTGGAGTAGTAGAGGTTCGGCCACTTGAGCATCAACTTCACCGCAAGGTCAGCCCATGGTTCGCATCCATGGCGTGTAACGAATTTAAGGTCAGGGAAGAACCAGCAGACCTCATCGATGAGGGCTACATCTTGAACAGCGAATGGAACCCGCGGGCCGGGAATACCAGCGCATACGCAGATTGGGATATCGAGCTCAACGCACTTGGCGTAAATCGGGTAGAACTTCTTGTCGTTGATAGGAACTTGGGGATTTAGTCCGGCCGGGAAAGCAGTCGCTGCTTTGACGCCGAGAGTCTTCACGGCATACTCGAGTTCCCGAACGCCCTCCATGCCCTTATTAGGGTCAACCTCGAAGGACCCGAAGAAGCGATCTGGGTACAGGCGCAGAGCCTCTAGTGAGTCTTCTGCATCCGCCGATACTCCGAGCATTCCCTTTGCAATCCCGTGATGATCCATCTGCTCGATGAGGTAACCGATCGGATCCTCCACGACCCCTAGATGCGGGACGTGCTTAAACATGTACTGGGCCGGGAACTCGAACTCCTCGAGGCTCTCGTGATCGTGGAGTTGACTGCGCAGGAAGTCGTACCAGTGCTTTGGGTCACCCTTGGGGGGTAACGCAATCATGAGGTCGATAGCGCTAGGGGAGGATGGCATTGGCATAAGAGTGTGACGGTATCGCGCGCAGCCACTATTTCCACGATGCCTCTGCTCAATTACGCAGGCACCCGGCTCGCAAGTAAGAAGCCCTCGCCGATAGCCTGCCACCTGACCCTGTTGGCCTGTCGTTATAGGACCAGCCACCTTTGCCCTGAGAGGACCCAAATGTACGAGTGGAGCGAAGAGCACAAGATGATCCGCGATGCGGTTCGCCAGTTCATCGAGGCAGAGGTTCGCCCTCTTCGTGACGAGCTTGAGTTTGGAGATACCCCTCCATACGACGTGATTCGGTCTTTCTACCGCACGTTTGGAATGGATCAGATGGCGCGCGACTCCTTCTCTCGCCGCATTAAACGAGACAAAGAGGTGGAGGCGGGAACAGCAGCACCGCTTGAGGGCAGAGAGGCTGCCGGTAACAACGCGGGTATGACCCTCATCCCGATAATTGAACTCTGCAGATGCTCGCCAGGTCTTGTCACTGCAATGGGCGTTAGCACCGGGCTTGGTGCTGGCACCATCATGAGTCGCGGAACAGTGCGACAGAAAGAGCGTTGGGCGCTAGATCTCCTCACCTTTGAGAAGGTCGGTGCATGGGCAATCACTGAGCCCGACTCAGGCTCTGATGCCTTTGGCAGAATGCAGTCGACGGCGCGTCGTGATGGCGATGAGTACCTCCTCAATGGGTCGAAGACATTTATTACAAATGGCCCATATGCGGATACGACTGTATTTATCTGCAAACTCGATGAAGGCAACCCGCCTTCTGAGCGCAAGATCCTCTCCTTCGTACTCGATAAAGGTATGGAAGGTTTCGAGCAGACCAAGCCAATGCGCAAGATGGGGATGCACTCCTCACCAACGGGAATGCTCTTTCTCTCAGATGTACGCGTAGGGAAGGATCGCCTCCTTGGTGAGACTGAGGATGTTCCTTACCGTGAGGGAGCCAAGCAGGCCTTCTCCATTGAGCGTGTTGGTGTTGCGGCAATGGCACTTGGAATTGTTGATCGCTGCCTCGAGCTAAGCATCGCCTACGCAAAGGAGTGTGTGCGCTTCGGTAAGCCGATCGGGGAGCATCAGCTCATTCAGGACAAGTTGGCCCGAATGGAGATGGCGAGATTCAACCTGGAGAATATGGTTTTCCGTAGCATCGAGAAAGCTGCAGTCGGAGTTGGTCTTGAACTCGCTGAGGCATCTGTTATGAAGCTCTACTCTGCCCGAGCCGCCATGGAGGTAGCCCTAGAGGCGGTGCAGTTGCACGGTGGTAACGGGTATATGGCTGAGTACGAGGTAGAGCAGTTGGCGCGTGACGCCAAGGTGCTCCAGATCTACGCCGGTACCGACGAGATCCAGATCTCCCAGATTGCACGCTCTTTGCTGAGTTAAATAGGGCTCAGCCCTCTAATTTTTGGGATTAGAGGGGCCCATCGTGTATCTTGTGGGGACCAAGCGGGCCAATGTCGTCCCGTCGGTGAATCCAATACCTGAGGTAACTGCTATCTAGGGCTCGAGAGAGTCCTGCCCTATCTCAGACCC
Organism: Bifidobacterium breve; assembly: GCA_945907055.1. Classification (GTDB taxonomy): domain Bacteria; phylum Actinomycetota; class Acidimicrobiia; order IMCC26256; family IMCC26256; genus IMCC26256. The sequence goes on from CAMDSG010000025.1 coordinate 7,132, forward strand.
GACGAACGACGAAAGCGAAACCAGTTCCATGGCACCTTCATATCCAGCACATCAAAACCCTGCTCGTCAAGGTCTCTATGACCCCGCATTTGAGCACGACGCATGCGGTGTTGCATTTGTAGTCGATATGCATGGTCGCCGAACTCACGGCCTTGTCGAGAAGGGCATCAATGCTCTCTGCAACCTAGAGCACCGCGGAGCCTCAGGGAGCGAGACAAATACCGGTGATGGTGCCGGGATTTTGATTCAGGTACCCGATGCTTACTACCGCGCCGTTGTTGAGTTTGAACTCCCTGAGCCCGGTGCCTACGCAACCGGTATTGGCTTCCTACCCGCGTCCTCTGATGAGGCTGAGATCACAGAGAAAGCAATAGACGCGATCGTCGCAGATGAAGGTCTTGTAGTTATTGGTTGGAGAGATGTCGCCACAGATTCTTCGATGATTGGCGCAACTGCACGCGCAGCGATGCCATCGTTTCGACAGGTATTTATCTCAGGCGCAGATAGCGGTGGCACCGGCGGCCTGAGTGGTATCGATCTAGATCGAAGGGTATTTATTGCTCGTAAGCGTATTGAGCGTGAGGTGGTCTCGGCTACTGGCGAGAAGGTCTACTTCTCGAGCCTCTCGGCGCGAACAATTGTCTACAAGGGAATGCTCACCACTCCTCAACTAAAGGACTTCTTCCCCGAACTCAGCGATGAGCGAATCGAGAGCTCTCTCGCTCTGGTGCACTCGCGTTTCTCAACCAACACATTTCCATCTTGGCCACTTGCTCACCCCTATCGATTTGTTGCACATAACGGTGAGATCAACACACTTAAGGGGAATAGAAACTGGATGAGTGCACGCGAGGCGCTTCTCGACTCGGACCTCCTTCCAGGCGACCTAGATCGCATCTTCCCAATCTGTGATCCAAACGGCTCTGACTCTGCATCGTTCGATGAAGTTCTAGAACTGCTACATCTCGGCGGCAGGTCGCTTCCACATGCAGTGTTGATGATGATCCCAGAGGCATGGGAGAACCACGAGTCGATGAGCGCAGCGAAGAGAGCGTTCTATCGTTTTCACTCCTCGGTGATGGAGCCATGGGACGGACCCGCTGATATTGCATTTACCGATGGAACTGTGATCGGTGCTGTGCTTGACCGCAATGGCCTGCGACCGTCTCGTATCTGGGTGACGGATGATGGGTTAGTAATAATGGCCTCCGAGGTAGGGGTGCTTGACATAGACCCAGCGCGTATCGTGATGAAGCGACGCCTTGAGCCCGGGCGCATGTTCCTCGTCGACACCGCTCAGGGTCGCATCATTGAGGATGAAGAGATCAAGGCTGGACTTGCGAGTGATCAGCCCTACGCGGACTGGCTCGCTGCAGGCCTTGTTCACCTAGATGACGTTCCTTCACGAGTGGCGCTCAGCCCCGTGCATTCGACTGCGATACAGCAGCAGAGACTGTTTGGCTATACGCAAGAAGAGATGCGAGTGCTCGTTGCCCCAATGGCGCGCACCGGTGCCGAGGCACTCGGCTCAATGGGTACCGACACGCCGATAGCGGTTCTCTCCAATCGTGCTCGGCCCCTATACGACTACTTCCAGCAACTATTCGCACAGGTAACGAATCCGCCGCTTGATGCAATACGCGAGGAGTTGGTTACCTCTATTGGTTCAACAGTCGGCCCGGAGTCGAACCTGCTTTCTCCCGGCCCTGAGTCGTGCCGACAGATTGTGCTTCCACACCCGATCATTGACAACGATGATCTAGCGAAACTGCGCTACATCGACGAAGAGGGGGGAGTCGAGGGGTTCAAGCCCGTCACTATCGAGATCCTTTATCCGGTTGCCGGGGGAGGAGATGCTCTCGGCGAAGCGATTGAGAATGTTCGCCGAATGGCGAGTGACGCTATTGCGGGTGGAGCGAACCTCGTAATCCTCTCAGACCGATATGCAGATAAGGACCAGGCTCCGATTCCAGCGCTCCTTGCGACCTCTGCGGTGCATCACCATCTGATTCGAGAGAAGACACGCACGCGTGTTGGCTTAATCGTTGAGACGGGCGACGCGCGTGAAGTGCATCACCTTGCCCTCCTAATTGGGTTTGGTGCTGCAGCGGTAAACCCATACCTCGTCTTTGATGCGCTACGCGACCTCATTGCAGATGGGCATCTCGACCTCACTCCCCGAAAGGCCTCTAAGCAGTATGTGAAGGCTGCGGGGAAGGGCATTCTTAAGATCATGTCCAAGATGGGGATCTCCACTGTCGCGTCGTATACAGGGGCTCAGGTCTTTGAGGCGATCGGCATTAGCGACTCGGTGATTGATGAATACTTCACCGGGACAACTAGTCGTTTAGGTGGAATCGATCTTGATGTAATCGCTGCGGAGGTGGCTCAGCGCCATGCCTCGGCATACCCAGCGCGCCCAGAGGAGCTTGCACACCGAACACTTGAGGTCGGGGGTGAGTACCAATGGCGCCGTGAGGGCGAGTACCACCTATTCAACCCAGAGACGGTCTTCAAGCTTCAGCACGCGACTCGAACAGGGCGTTTCGATGTATTTAAGGAGTACACGCGCCTTGTTGATGATCAGTCTGAGCGTTTGGCGACGCTGCGGGGACTCTTTAGTTTTAAGGATGGAGTCCGACCACCCATCTCGATTGATGAGGTAGAGCCGGTCTCAGAGATAGTGAAGCGTTTCTCCACAGGTGCAATGTCTTACGGATCAATCTCAGCTGAGGCCCACGAGACGATGGCGATTGCTATGAATCGACTTGGAGCGAAGTCCAATACCGGTGAAGGTGGTGAAGACGCTGAGCGCTATACGCCCGATGCGAATGGTGATCTGCGCCGCTCCGCGATTAAGCAGGTTGCGTCGGGTCGATTCGGTGTCACGAGTGAGTACTTAGTTAACGCTGATGACATTCAGATCAAGATGGCTCAAGGTGCAAAACCAGGGGAGGGCGGTCAACTCCCAGGCCACAAGGTCTACCCATGGATCGCCAAGACCCGTCACTCAACTGCCGGTGTGGGCCTAATCTCCCCACCCCCGCACCACGACATCTATTCAATTGAGGATCTAGCGCAGTTAATTCACGACTTAAAGAACGCGAACCCAGTAGCGCGTGTTCATGTAAAACTTGTTGCTGAGGTTGGCGTGGGTACGGTCGCTGCTGGTGTAGCAAAAGCTCATGCCGATGTTGTTCTGATCTCGGGTCACGACGGTGGGACTGGTGCTTCACCGCTTACCTCGGTGAAACACGCAGGCGGCCCGTGGGAGCTTGGACTTGCAGAGACACAGCAGACGCTCCTGCTTAATGGTCTACGAGATCGAATCGTTGTACAGACAGATGGGCAGCTAAAGACGGGGCGTGATGTGATTGTTGCCGCCCTTCTAGGTGCCGAGGAGTTCGGATTTGCAACAGCACCACTAGTGGTTAGCGGTTGCGTAATGATGCGTGTCTGTCATCTCGATACCTGCCCTGTTGGTGTTGCAACCCAGAACCCCGAACTGCGCAAGAAGTACACGGGGAAACCAGAGTTTGTTGTCAATTTCTTCGAGTTCATAGCGGAGGAGGTTCGCTCGCTCCTAGCAGAGCTTGGATTCGCCAGTATTGCGGAGGCCGTAGGCCATGCTGAGATGCTCGACACCCAGAAGGCTGTAGATCATTGGAAGGCGGCGGGCCTAGACCTATCGCCAATCCTCTACGTTCCAGAGTTTGATGAATCAAAGCAGGATCGACTCTGTACTAAATCCCAGGACCACGGACTTGATAGGGCACTAGACGTCTCGCTTATTCAGCAAGCATCTAGTGCATTAGATACGGGCCAGCCAATACGCTTCCCCTCAGCAGTTCGCAATATCAACCGTACGGTTGGGACAATGCTCGGATCAGAGTTAACTCGTCGTCACGGTGGAGCGGGCCTTCCAGATGGAACGATCAGCATCGACTTCACGGGCTCTGCTGGACAATCCTTCGGTGCATTCGTGCCTAGAGGAATAACGCTTCGCTTAGAGGGCGACGCGAATGACTACGTCGGCAAGGGACTCTCTGGCGGGAGAATCGTTGTGAGGCCTTCTTCGGAGAGTGTGTTCCTCGCAGAGGAGAACATCATCGCCGGAAACGTAATCCTCTATGGAGCAACAGGCGGCGAGGCTTACCTGCGCGGTGTAGTAGGTGAGCGTTTCTGCGTGCGCAACTCAGGTGCTACTGCTGTGGTTGAGGGTGTCGGCGATCATGCGTGTGAGTACATGACTGGCGGAAGGGTCGTGGTGCTCGGTAAGACTGGCCGTAACTTCGGAGCTGGAATGTCCGGCGGAGTCGCCTTTGTATATGACCCTGAAGGCAACTTCTACACGCGGCTGAACCGAGAGATGGTTGACCTTGACGCCCTCGATGAAGATGATCGGGAGTGGCTACGCGATGCAATTGCAATGCACCTAGAGGAGACTGGATCTGCGGTAGGGCAGCGGATTCTTGCTGACTGGCACTCTGAGGTTGAGTGCTTTGTGAAGGTAATGCCTCAGGATTACAAACGAGTGCTCGATGCGGCTAGAACCGCAGAAGAGCGTGGACTCACGGTCGAGGAAGCCATTATGGCTGCCTCGCGCGTATGAGCGGACGGAACTGATATGGGTGAAGCAACAGGTTTTATGAAGTACGACCGAGAGGGCCCGAAGCGGCGCCCTGTCGAACTGCGTCTAAAGGACTGGCGCGAGGTCTATGAGCCCTTTGCGGTCTCTGACCTAAAGGAACAGGCAGCACGCTGTATGGACTGCGGTATTCCGTTCTGCCATAACGGCTGTCCGCTTGGCAATCTGATCCCCGAGTGGAATGATCTTGTGTATCGCGATGACTGGCATGAGGCAATCGATCGCCTTCATGCCACGAATAATTTCCCTGAGTTCACGGGACGCCTCTGCCCAGCACCTTGTGAATCTGCTTGCGTGCTCGGGATTAACGAAGATGCGGTGAGCATCAAACAGGTTGAGGTAACAATTATTGAGCGCGCCTGGAGCGAAGGCTGGATAGAGCCAGTTATCGCAACTACTAAGACAGGCAAGAAGGTCTGTGTAGTTGGTTCTGGTCCAGCCGGACTTGCCGTGGCTCAGCAACTCACGCGCGCAGGGCACAGCGTCGTGGTATTCGAGCGTGCGGATCGCATCGGTGGCCTTATGCGCTACGGCATCCCTGAGTTCAAGATGGAGAAGCGATTCCTAGACCGTCGCTTGGAGCAGATGGAGGCCGAGGGTACAGAGTTTCGGGTGAATTCAAATGTCGGTGAGAACATCTCGGTTGAGTCACTGAAATCTGATTTTGACGCCATAGTGCTTGCGGGGGGATCAACTATCGCACGTGACCTCCCAGTTCCAGGGCGCGAGTTAAACGGAGTAATGCAGGCAATGGAGTTCTTGCCTCCGGCGAATAGTGTTCAGGCTGGCGACATCTCAGAGCACCCAACCTCTGCCAAGGGCAAGCATGTGGTGATCATCGGTGGCGGCGATACCGGTGCAGACTGCCTCGGCACGACACATCGACACGGCGCAGCATCGGTGCATCAGTTCGAGATCATGCCGAGGCCTCCAGATGAGCGCGCTGAGAGCACTCCATGGCCTCAGTGGCCACTAATGATGCGTACCTCCTCTGCCCATGAGGAGGGTGGGGAGCGCGTCTTCTCTGTCAACACTGAGTGCTTTATCGGCGATGACAACGGCAACGTAAAAGCACTGCGCGCGCATGAAGTTGAGCAGAAGTTTACCGATGGCCGGATGTCTTTCGAGAAGGTTGATGGCAGTGACTTTGATTTGCCCTGTGATCTTGCACTCTTAGCTCTCGGTTTTACGGGCCCGCAGGGTACTGGGATGCTTGAGCAGTTTGGCGTCTCTCTCGACCCACGCGGAAACGTGGCTCGCAATAGCGACTGGGCCACAAATGTTGATGGAGTCTTTGTCTGCGGAGACATGGGGAGGGGGCAGAGTCTTATTGTCTGGGCTATCGCTGAGGGGCGTTCTTGTGCAGCATCTGTAGATACTTGGTTGGTAGGCGAGAGTGACCTGCCTGCCCCGCTGAGCATCTAACGCAGAATGTCGCAGCGGGTTCCTATCGAGCCTGAACCATCTAGGTGGACGATGCCTGATCCGCGCTCGCCGGCCCTCGACGAGATTGTTGGTTATGGCGCTGATCTTGATGCTGGGACTCTGCTTGACGCCTATCGATCAGGGTTATTCCCGATGCGTGTGGGCCCTGACAAAGTTCTCGCATGGTTCTCTCCGGATCCTCGCTCAGTCATCCCGCTCGGCGGGCTGCATATAAGCCGCACTTTGAAGCGTTCTCTCCGTGATTTTGAGATAAGGATCGATACTGATTTCGCGGGGGTAATGCGAGCATGTGCCGAGAATCGAGACGGCGGCAACTGGATCGATGACGATTTTGTATCAGCGTACGAGCACCTCTTCGAGCTTGGGTGGGCACACTCTATTGAGGTGTGGCAGGGTAACGATCTTGTTGGTGGCCTCTATGGAGTCTCGATTGGCGGGCTATTCGCAGGGGAGTCCATGTTTCATCGCGTCACAGACGCCTCGAAGGCTGCAATGGTCGCCGCTGAGGAGCGGCTAAGGGTAGGTGGAGGCAGCCTCTTTGATGTCCAATGGAGTACTCCCCATCTCGAGTCCATGGGGGTAGTGGAGATGGATAGAGATCATTACCTACTGAGCCTTGAGAGCGCTATTGCTGCTCCAGTTGTCTACTGGGAGTAATAAGCCTAAGAAGCCGTTGCCCGGTCTCTGGCAACTTCATCGAGGAGCTCGTACTCTTCGCCCGTGTCTGTGAAGTCCTCAAACTGGATCACGCCAATCTCAGTAAACTTCTCTCTAAGCCAACCATCCCCAGCATCAAGCAGGCCAAGTTTCTTGCAGTTCGGCACAATCTTGGAGAAGAGTGCTGCCTGGAATGGGTTGGTTCCCTGAGCACGCACTTTAAAGAGCATCTCTGTGTATGCGCGTTTGCTGATGCCCATCTTCTCCCATACTGCATGCATCATGAGGCGGTCGCGCATCCGAATCGCAGCCTCGAACGCAAACTCTTGGCGCTCGCGAATTTCTTTGCCATCAAGCTGCTGGTAGTACTCCTGAAGCGAGAGCACTCCAAACGCAACATGGCGTGCTTCATCGGACATGACGTAACGGAGAAGTTTTTTAAGCAAAGGCTCTTCGGTTATTTGATACATGAATCCAAATGCAGCAAGGGCAAGACCCTCAATCATGATCTGCATTCCCATGTAAGTCATATCCCAGCGTGGGTCTCCGAGGACATCGTCGATGAGCATCTGAAGGTTTGCATTTACAGGGTATGCGCCCCCAAGTTTTGTATTGAGATATTTGGCGAAGACCTCAACGTGCCGGGCCTCATCCATTACCTGCGCAGCGGCGTAGTACTTGGCGTCGATCCACGGAGTAGTAACAACAATCTTCGCCGTGCAGACGAGTGCGCCCTGCTCGCCATGTAGGAACTGACTCATGCGCCAGTTGAATGCCTCTATCTCAAACTCTGTCCACTCTTTGGGTCCCCAGAGGCGAACAGGTGAGTCGTCTAGTGACACCATCATGCGGCGGAACTGCTCTACTGCTCCGGACATCTCGCTAGCAACCTTCTCAACGTCAACATCTATTGACCAATCAAGATCGGTCTCGCCATTCCACATTGAGTCTTTTGCTTTTTCGTACAGTTTGGAGAGCCCAGGTCGGGTGCGCTCGTAATCCCATGTGAAAACAGCATCGCCACGGGTAACCGTTGAGTGCGAGATATCGCCAAAGTTGGTCTCGTCATCGCGCAGAATCGACTCAATGTCGTTTACATCGTCGCGCCCCAAGAAGCGTCGCTCTGGAACGAGTTCAGTCGAGGTCTCAGTTCTGGTATCGCCGCTGGTCGTCGTCATGGTTCACTCCTTGTTGGGTGAGAACCATACATTAGCCACCCCGTGGGGACTCCCTGCCGAGTGAACCTAGTGACTAGGGGCACAAGGAATCCCATTTAACTCTCAGACTCACCAGAATTCACTCAAGGATTCTCCTCTTGATTTTTGGCTTGTAGGCCATGCCAGAAGTCTCGTCGATACTCTCGTCGATACTCTCGTCATTACTCTCGTCAATAGTCGGCCCTGACATGGCCGGTCATGGTCTAGAAACGGTAGCGTCTTACCCTGTGGCTAAGACAGAGGTTCTCCATAATCCAGCGTGTGGTACCTCTCGCCGCCTCCTCGCTGATTTAGCCGAACGGGGAGTTGAGGTGGAGGTCATTGAGTACCTCAAGACCCCTCTCGATGCGGCTCAGATCAAGGCGCTCCTTTCCCAGCTCGATGGCGATCTATCTGAGGTCGTTCGAAAAGACAAACGCTT
>CAMDSG010000026.1 GCA_945907055.1 Bifidobacterium breve
GCAAGCGCTGCGATACCTGCATTGACGTGAACAACTGTTCCACCCGCGAAGTCGAGAGCGCCGAGTTTGAACAACCAACCTGCAGGTGCGAATACCCAATGTGCAACGGGTGAGTAAACAAGAACTGCCCATAGCCCTAGAAAAATTGCCCAGGCGGAGAAACGCATTCGGTCTGCGATCGCTCCCGTAATCAGTGCTGGTGTAATCACGGCAAACATCATTTGGAAGGTCATAAATAGTGCGGGAGGAATTGTGAGTGCTTCAAACCCAGGGGGTGCAACTAGATTCGCATTTCGGAGCCATGCAAAATCAAAGTTTCCGATCCAAGCGTTGGATCCTCCAAAGGCGAGGGAGTACCCAATTACTGCCCACACGATGGCGATGAGCCCCATCGAAAAGAAGTTCTGCATCAACATGCCCAGCACGTTCTTGGCCCTCACCATGCCGCCATAAAAAAAGGCGAGCCCTGGAATCATAAAAAGCACAAGAGCGGTTGAGATCAATACCCAAGCTGTATCCCCTGGATTTATTGCACCTATATTCATGTGAATCCACCTTGTAAATAAGAGTTGTCATTGAGTAGGTGGAGTTACCGTAATGAAGGAGTGTTACCGGAGTGTTTCCGAGGCATATCTAATCTGCGCTGTATAGAGGACGCTAGGGGCTTAGAGCCGGAGAAACTAAGGAGTTGCTAACGACGGAATCGCTGACGCCGGGAGAGGCCTAGAGATGAAGAATCCCTGAGCAGAGTCACACCCGAGAGCGCTTAGAGCCTGCATCTGTGTCTCGTTCTCGACGCCCTCAGCCACAACGAGCAGGCCAAGAGCGTGGCCTAGCCCGAGTACCGCTGAGACGATCGCTTCGTCATCTGGGTCGTGCCCAAGCCCATCTACAAATGACCTATCAATCTTCACAATATCCAGAGGGAATCGCTTTAAGTAATACAGGGAGGAGTAACCGGTTCCAAAGTCGTCGATCGCAACCTGAACGCCTAGATCATGGAGTTCACGAAGTGCGTCGATTGAAGCCGGCTCCATGAGCGTGCCCTCAGTTATCTCGAGCACTAACTGAGATGGAGTAAGACCGGATAACGCGAGTGCCTGACGCACAACCTCAATTAGGTCTGATGCCTCGAACTGCGGCGCTGAGACATTTACTGAGACTGTGAAATTAGTGCTGACATCACCATCCATGATCCACCTGCCCAACTGGCTGCACGCTTCCCTAATGACAAAGTTGCCAACCTCAGAGATAGCGCCGGTCTCCTCGGCGATCTCAATAAAGGATGCAGGCTGCAGCATCCCCTTAGTTGGGTGGAGCCAGCGGACGAGCGCCTCAACGCCCTCAACTGAGCCAGTAACAAGATTGATTACTGGTTGATACTCAAGGACGAGCTCCCCGTTCATTGAAGCGTTGCGAAGGCCGCTCTCCATCTCCAATCGATTCAGTGCGGATGAACGCAGTTCGTCACCAAAGACTTCAAACCGAGCCTTGCCGTTCTTTTTAGCCTTGTACATCGCAGCATCCGCGTCGCGCAGCATTCCGGCGGCTTTGGCATTGCCTCCGTTAATAGCGACGCCAATACTGGCCGAGACGCAAAGCGACTGGCCCTTGATCATCATCGGCCGATCTATCGATGCGAGCAGTCTCTCGGCGAGATCGGTTATGACTCCACTCGCGCTCTCAGGGTCTAGATCTTCACAGAGCAAAACAAATTCATCGCCCCCTAAGCGCGCAATCGTGTCGCTAGCTCGTGAGCACTCCCTCAACCTGGAGGCAACGTTGATCAGGAGTTCATCTCCGGCGTCATGCCCAAGGCTGTCGTTTACTTCCTTGAACCGATCTAGGTCAATGAACATGACAGCGTTGAGAGTGTTTCCTCTAGATGCGCGGGCGACAGCATTGGATAACAACTCAGTGAAGAGTGAACGATTTGGTAATCCTGTAAGTGAATCGTGGTGTGCTTGATGTGAAAGACGCTTCTCGTATTCCTTCCTTTCGACCGCAATCGAGCATAAAGAGCAAAGGGTCTCCATGAAAGCGACTTCTTCCGTAGTTACTTCATGGAGCTCATGCCAGAAGACTGCGATGCTTGCAATAATTGCGTCCTCATCAGAGCTACTGACAGGGGTCGACCAAACTGACTTGAATCCATTTCGGAGCAATAAATCGCGGCACCCCTCGAGTCGCAGATCGTTAGCAACATCAAAGGAGTAAACGGGTTCCCCTGCCTCCACCGCAATTCCGCAGAGGCCACCCTCTGCACCAGGCGGAACGGACTGCATCGCATCGACAAATTCAGCGGGCATATTAGGGCCGCCCGCAAACGAAAGGCTTCCATCACTGACCATCATCACTGCTGCCTTAGCCCCAACAAAGGTCCCCTCCACTAGGTCGCAGAGGGCGGCAAGGACATTGCTAATTGGGGCACTGCTGGCCACCAAACGCAGAAACCCAGCCTGCTCGCGAGCAAGATTCTCAGAGCGTCGGCGATCCGTAATGTCCCTAACAGTGATCATGGAGGCTGCGTTGCTTGTATCCACGTCAAAGTTAACTGCCGTTGCTTCACAGAATCTGTAATTGCCATCCGCGTTGAGAACTCGAATCGGGTAATCAGCCTCGGGGTTCTTTATGGCTGGGCCACTCGGTGATCCGTGAGGCAGTCCCTCTATGTCATCAGGATGTATCTTTTGCCGCAATTTTGTGCCGATAATTTCTTCGAGCGGAATCCCGAGCAACTCCTCTGCCCTAGGGCTTGCATAGATAATCCCTTCGGGTCGTCTAACTACAAATACTGCGTCAGCGCTCTGGGCAACGATCGTACGGAACCAAATTTCTTGGCTCCGAAGTTTTTCTGCAATATTCTTAAGTTGTGTAACGTCGTGGATCGTGAGCGTGTAAAACGTCCGGCCGTTCTTACCGATATTACGGTGAGCATCGGTTACCGTTTGCACGATATCTCCTTGGAGATCTACAAAAGAAGTCTCACCACTCCATTGGCCAGAGTTGAGTAGAGCAGGAATAACCTCTGAAATCATGAGTTCAAAACTCTCCGGAGTTAACCGCAGTACTTCAAGATAATTTAAGAGGGATAGTTCGGTCTCTGTTAAAGCCTCGAGCCCAAGCCTGCGACGCGCTGTGGGGTTGGCATACTGAATTGTGCCTTGATCGTCAAAGACGAGAGCCAGAGCCTCAGATTCCTCAAGCAAAGATCGAAGATGATCTGTCTGCGTTAACGCGACATCAAGCGAAGTTAGATCTTCAAAAATGCTGACATAGTTACGGCTTGCCTGCGCAGCGCTGGTAACCCAGTTTCGTACATTGCAGAATGACCCATCTGGGCGTTCAATCCTTAGATTGCCAAACCATTGGCCCGTCTTGATAACAGCATTAGCTGCGTCTTGTATTATGAGTTCCTGGCCCGATGTTGCATCAGTGAGAACGGCTAATACATTCTCGCTATCCAATTCTCTACCAAAAATCTCACTCAACTTTTCATTGCCGTATAGAAGTTCACCATTCTGCGTTATGCATGCAATACCAAGCGGAGATGATGAGAGAAGAGCTCCCAGAAAAGCGGGGTCTTCAGATAATGCCAGGTGCCCTTCACTTATATCACCTAAAGTGTCCGCGCTCACGCTATGAGCGTTTACCGGTAGGTGAGAAGAGTTAGGGGTATGAAGCATGGGGGTCTCTCGCAGTTAGAAGACAACGGCATTACCCTAGGTCAAAAACCAGCCAAGAATAAAGTTTCGGGTCAATTTGATAACAAGCAGGGGTTCAGCGGGCACGCAAAACTCTTGCCTTTGCGAGGCCCCATGCGAGAAGAAGTGCCCCGAGGTCTTCAGCGATTGAGGCCAAATCTGGTGGAGAGAGGGACCATCGATCATCGGGCAAGGCGCGTTCTTCAAATGGGTCACGCTCTAACTCTGCTACCCCAAGACCTAGAAGCAGCAGGCCCGGCTCCCGATGAGACCCCCTCACAATGCTCAGGGGGGTCTCACGCTGCAGTGCCGGGTCTTGCGCGAAGAGTGCTCGAAGCTCACTTGAGACTCTCTCGGTTGAAGCTAGAGAGGCCTCTGTTATTTTCTCTTCCTCAGACTCAGAGAGAGGGCCTTTTATCCAAGCTCTGAGGACCTCAGCGGTGCGATTCGTCAGCCAAATTGGTAAGCCAATTGTGATCCCCGATAACAAAAGTGGGCTCACCTCATTAAGAATTGCGGTTCCCTCCGCCTCCGCTGCTGCCGGATCAGATCCAGGTTCTGTCCGTGAACGCTTAAACATCTCTGGGAGTTCGTATTTACGAGTCATAAGAGACATGATGGCCCAATGCGCATCCTCGCGTTAGCCGTATTCGAACGAATCGTCTATCAATCCACATGCCTAGATAGCTCGAGCCCGGATAGGCCAACCCTCGAGGTAGACGCTCTGCTACGTGACGGGGACGCAGATGGCCCTCTCCTCTTGCCTATGGCAGACATAAAACGAATGCTGGGATTCTCCCTAGCGGAGCATCACATCTTGAGCTTCAGAGAATCGGGGCGCAGTGAATTTCGCGACGGAGTCGAGTACCTGAGCTTTCCAGTATGGAAGGACCTAAGTCACGAATAGGCCTGCAGAGAAAACGACTATCCCGCTAGGACATCGCCCTCCATCACTACTGGTCGGTCAACGTCTTGCCTGATACAACCCACGACTATCCCTGAAGGACGTCGCCCTCCATCTGATTGACGGTGCATCCGAGTTCTTCTAGGTATGCAATGGAGTCAGCGATGCTCTGTGCCTCACCCGAGATCTCAAGAATCGTCCACCCCGAGTGCTCCTCGACATTCGCGCGACGAATACTTGGTATCACATCGAATCGCTTAATGATCTCGTAGACCATCGGACGGTCTACTAAGGCTTCCGGGAACGATACAAATAGGCGCTGGCTAGTAGTCACGCCCTTTAGGTTAGCGATTACGCCGGCCTCGTGATGAATACTCAGCTAATCCCTACAGCTTTAAGCGCATCTGCTGGGTCCATCACTAGCCCAGTGAAAAAGGGGCCAAACTCCCCATAGCGTGCTGATACCTCATCAAAACGCATCTCGTAGACGATCTCTTTGAGTGCCACAGGGTCGTCCGCAAAGAGCGTCACTCCCCATTCCCAGTCGTCAATCCCTGTTGATCCGGTGATTAGTTGAACGACTCGCCCGGCATATGTGCGCCCAACGCGGGCATGCCCGGCCATTAGTTCTTTTCGCTGTGCAAAATCAAGCGAGTACCAGTTGTCGTCTCCCGAGCGCTTCTTCGACATCGGGTAGAAACAGATCGTTGATCTCGCTGGAAGCTTTGGGTGAATGCGCTGTTCTCGATAGTGCACCATCCGCTCACTCCATACCGTTAGGCGCTTCTCGATCTCCGCAGCATCGGTTATGCCTTCTTCTTCGGAGAGGCGCCTGCGCTCATCGTCACCTGTGGACATGTACTCAGAGCCCTCAGTGAGCGAGAAGTACGACCACTCAAGAATAAATAATCCGGTCTCAAGAATCGCGTTCTGGAACTGCTGCAAGCGAAGTAGGTCTGGCCCAACAACCATTACGCCGAGGTCTGCTTTGTGCCCGAGGACTGGGAACCAAACGCACTGATGACCATCGGCAACTAGGGCATCGACGAGTGCGATTACTTGCCCAGGGCCCGCGGACTCAGACCTCGAAGCTCCTCGGGCAACCTTGAGGAATAGATGCAGAACTCCCCAACCCTCAGATGGAATCACAGACTCAGGCATAATGTGAGGTTATCGGGCGAGAAGCCAAACCCTCAGGTCGCGCTCGCGTTGAGTGCTACTGGTCTGCGTTGGAGCCCAAGCCTCCGAGGGAACCAACATCACTCGCTGGGGGTGCAGAGATATTTAGGTCTGCATCGAAATCAAAGAACTCGAGTGAGAAAGAGAACTTATTCTCCGAGCCGCCACCATTCGTCGAGAGTTTTACTGTGCGCCCCTGCTCATCGACCCAGACATCTACGGGGAACTCATTTGAGAGATTCTCGAATGCGGAGGAGACCTCTTTTTTATCAGCACTTGGGGCTGCACCTATTGCCTTGGACATATTTATGCGGCCCGTGTAGTGAGTTGTCTGATTACCGCGAATGCTCTCAGTGCCAACCTCTTCTACATCTGCAATGCCGCGAAGCATCGCAAGGAGATTTGCTGGATTAGCACCCGCAAGAGACTCTCCCCCAAGAGCGCTTAGGTCCATAGAGATCCACTCTTTACCGCCGAGCAGAGAAGAGCCGATACCACCAATTAGGTCTCCAACGCGCAGATAAACGGTCTCGCCGACCAAGCGAATCTCAACCTTGGACGATTCGAGGCCAGGTATTCCGAGATCAGCAAGTGAGGTTTTGAGGCTGGTTGAGTCGTTCTTAAAGTCGACCCCACCATCGAGATCAAACTTCGATGCTTTACCTGACATCGAGATTGAAAAAACGCCGGCAACGCGCATTGTTCCAACTTGAGATGCAGCATCCACACTTGAGGAGATGAGCTGGACGGCACCGACCTTGCTTGCATCTGGTTTCGTCTCTCCACCACACCCAGCGAAGGCGATCCCAGTTGCGAGGGTCACTGCGAGAATTGCTGTGAAACCAGATCGAGTTTTAAAACCTCTGCGAGAACGAGTTAGAGAATTAGTTGTGTGAGCCATTCTCCAACCCTAGGGCAGGCGCGGGACATAGTGCACTCAGGGGCGCGTATTAAGGCGCGAAAACGGGGCGCCCTAATGGGCGCCCCGTGATCAAGTACTTACTAAGGGCTATCGACTAGAAGTCGCCCATTCCGTCCATACCAGGCATTCCGCCGCCGCCACCAGCGCCTGCAGGCTCTGGCTTCTCGGCAACTACTGCCTCGGTCGTAAGGAAGAGTGCTGCAATTGAGGCTGCGTTCTGAAGTGCGGAACGCGTCACCTTCGCTGCATCAATGACACCGGCCTTGACAAGATCCTCGTACTCGCCAGTGCTGGCGTTGAGTCCGTGGGCTCCCTTGAGGGAACGAACCTTCTCCACGATGACTCCACCCTCAAGACCGGCGTTGAGCGCGATCTGCTTGAGTGGCTCCTCGAGCGCACGAGCAACTGCACGTGCACCGGTTGCCTCGTCGCCAGTGAGAGTCTCAACGAGCTCGAGCACCTTGGCCTGCGCACGAAGAAGCGCAACTCCACCACCGGGGACCACACCCTCCTCAACGGCCGCCTTGGTTGTCTGCACTGCATCCTCGATGCGGTGCTTCTTCTCTTTGAGCTCAACCTCAGTCGCTGCACCGACCTTGATGATCGCTACACCACCTGAGAGCTTTGCGAGGCGCTCTTGAAGCTTCTCGCGGTCATAGTCAGAGTCGGTGTTCTCGATCTCAGCGCGGATCTGATTGATCCGGCCCTGAACATCGGCCTTCGAGCCTGCGCCCTCAACCATTGTTGTCTCGTCTTTGGTGACAACAACTTTGCGTGCACGACCGAGCATCTCGAGCCCGACGTTCTCAAGCTTGAGGCCGACCTCCTCAGAGATGACCTGACCTGCAGTGAGGATGGCCATGTCCTGAAGCATTGACTTACGGCGCTCACCAAAACCAGGGGCCTTGATGGCAACAGACTTGAAGGTTCCGCGGATCTTGTTGACAACAAGTGTCGCAAGTGCCTCGCCCTCAATGTCCTCAGCGATGATTACGAGCGGGCGACCAGAGGCCATTACCTTCTCGAGAATCGGGAGGAGGTCCTTAACAGCAGATATCTTCGAGGCCACGTAGAGGATGTAAGGGTCGTCAATGACGGCCTCCATGCGCTCGGGGTCTGTAACAAAGTAAGGCGAGATGTAACCCTTGTCGAAGCGCATTCCCTCTACGAGGTCAAGCTCCATTCCAAAGGTCTGGCTCTCCTCGACGGTGATTACACCATCGGTTCCAACCTTCTCGAGTGCCTCAGCGATCATGGCGCCGATCTCCGTGTCAGCGGCCGAGATGGCTGCAACATTGGCGATCTGAGCAGGGTCGGTCTTGACGCTCTTGGAGCTCGCCTTGATCGACTCAACCGCAGTAACAACCGCAGCCTGGATGCCCTTCTTCATGGTCATCGGGTTTGCACCAGCAGCGACATTGCGCAGACCCTCGCGGACCATTGCCCATGCGAGAACTGTTGCGGTAGTCGTACCGTCACCGGCTACGTCATCGGTCTTCTTAGCGACCTCTTTGACGAGCTCAGCACCGATGCGCTCGAATGGGTCCTCGAGGTCAATCTCCTTAGCAATGGAGACACCATCGTTGGTAATTGTGGGGGCTCCCCACTTCTTCTCAAGAACTACGTTGCGACCCTTCGGTCCAAGCGTGACGCGCACTGCGTCAGCGAGTTTGTTCATTCCGGCCTCTAGTGACCGGCGTGCGGCTTCATCGAAAGCGATCTGCTTTGCCATTGTGACCCCCTGGGGAAACGGTCTGGCGACGGCTCTATCGAGCGGTCTGGGTTGGGTGGATTAGCACTCTCAAGGTGAGAGTGCCAACACAGTTTGGCAGTCGCCCCCGGAGAGTGCAAATTGCCGAAACGGCGAGCGCTGGTAGGGTTCTACCTACCCATGGCTGAGATGCATGACACCACAGAGGAATATCTAGAGACGATCCTCGAGCTCGAGGAGGAGGGAGTGCTGCCCATAAGGGCCCGCCTCGTTGAGCGCCTTGGCGTCTCCGCACCCTCTGTATCTGAGACAGTTAGTCGTTTAGTCGAGGCTGGATATACAGAGTTGATGGGCGATCGCAGCCTTCGCCTCACTGAAAAAGGGCGGGTCTTAGCGACAACCGTGGTACGCCGGCACCGCCTAGCGGAGCGCCTCCTCGTTGATGTAATCGGCCTTGAGTGGGAGAAGGTTCATAAAGAGGCAGCGCGCTGGGAGCATGCAATCTCTGCGGATGTCGAGGAGAAACTTGTACTCCTGCTTGGTGATCCCGCAACTTGCCCGCACGGGAACCCCATACCGGGTACGTCTCGTGCCGCTGATACCACCATCACCAAACCTCTCAGCCTCGTCTCTAATGGGGAGATCCGGGTAATCAGGATCGGCGAGCGCATTGAGGTCGACGACGAAGCGCTGCGCCTTCTTGCAACTGCTGATCTGACTCCAGGGCGAACCGCAGCAATTATTAATACCGGCAATGGTCACGTGACTCTACGAACCTCAACAGGTGAGCACGCCGTACCGACCCGCATTGCTGAGCTCATGTTTGTAGCGCAGATCTAAATCGCCTGATTAACAAAGCGCTAAGTCGAAGTTCGGCACAGAGTTATTACGACACGAATACGACTCCAGACAAGTCTAAACAAATACGACTCTAAATTTAAGGAGACCACTATGGCCAAGATGCCTACACCGGAGCAAATAACAGAGTTTATTGGTGGCCCTGATGGACCAGTCGTTATGTGCAACATCTTAAAACTGAAGCGAAACGCAGACGGTGTAGTTGATCCAGAGACATTTCAGGAGATGATGGTCTACGCAACTGGAATGCGCGAATACGTACAGCGCAACGGTGCAGAGTTTGTATTTGGCGGTTTGATCGACTCGCAACTAGTTGGCGATGGCGCCCAAGATTTTCAAATCATGTCAATGATGCGCTACCCATCGCGCGAGGTATTCCTAAAGCTCGCGGGAGATCCAGAGATTGCTGCGACCATCGGCAAGAACCGCGACATCGCACTTGAGAGCCAGTGGCTACTCGCGATGACAGAGTTTGGGGCGGGTACAGCACAGTGATTCTCGCAAGCGATATTCCTCGGGCCAATACGCCACCCGGTGGCTACGGCGACCCTTCTTTGCCACCAAATCAGCGTGAAATGCCGCCTCTATTCCTCACTGACTGCGATGAGCCGCTTGGCTCCGGGGTGCCCGACATGCGTGGCACCTGGAAGACCGTGAGTCTCGAGATCAACGGAGAGCCCGCACCTGCGGACCACAGAGTGATGGAGCACATAGAGCGCATCGAACAGGCCGGGCTACGCGTCACATTTACAAGCGCCGGAGTGATCCACGACTTCTACGCATGCGATGGAACATACGAGAACGCGATGCAGGATGTAATGGCCCTCGACTTCACGACCCCTGCCGTGTTCTCTGCCACTTTCGACGATGGGGTGCTTGTTTTTCGCGGCGAGGATGCTCTAGCGGGCATTACGATTCGACGCTGGCTTGAGGGCAAACAACTTGTCTGGGAGTTCTCGACTGCATGGACAGCACGCATGGAGCGCATCTAGAGATTTAAAGCTCTAAAGGTATAGAAGTACTAACAGAGTCGCGTAAGCACTGAAGACAGAATCGGGAGAGACTCCCGGCACAACCAAGGAGACTCAATGACACACGTTGACCAAATACCAACTGCTTTTACACCCGATGGCGGGTATGGAGTTGCGGGGGAAGCCAAGAGTGCACGCATTATGCCTGCGCCCATCCTCGATGGATGCACGACGCCGCTAAGTGAAGGAGCTCCCGACCTGCGAGGCACGTGGCGCGTCGTCGATGTGCGCTCCAATGGAGAGCCGCTCAAATCAGAGGACCCGATCTGGAGCCACGTAGAGCGCATTGAGCAGGCTGGCAATCGCGCAATCGTTACAGGTGGAGGCGTTATCCACGATTTTCGCTCCTGCGACGGCACACTTGAGAATGGCGTGCACGATGTAATGGCGGCGGACTACACAACCCAAATCACCGTCGCTGCCTCTTACGAGGATGGCGTACTTGTGCTGCGGCCCGAGGGCGCAGATGGCTTTGAGGTCAAGCGCTGGATCGAGGGCGACGAGTTGGTCTGGGATTTCAGCAGCATCTTCGTAGCGCGCCTACAACGCGTAGAAGCCTAAGCACGCGCTTAATTACTCTGTCGTAAACACTCTCTTGTAAATGCTCTCGTTTGCTCGATTACTCCTGGGGAACCGGAGTGTCGTCATCGAGGATTTGAACGAATCCGTTGGACCGAGCGAGATTAACCCGCTGATCCGCAGTGGAGGTCGAGACACACCTTAAGTTCTCCTGCGCGGTGACCTTTGTGATCTTGACCATGAAGACTTCATCCGACTCCACGACCGCGTCGTAGTTCACCTTCATGGATATCTTCCCTGCAGTCTTCGACGCCGCTAGTAACGAGAACCTTGGCTTGGTGACACCGAGTTTGAGGTAGTCCTGGGTCCCATCAAAGGCTGTGAACTTATCCGCACCCGACGCACCATCATTCTCTGTCTCATACCAGACACACAAGGGGGCGTTTACTGCACGATCTGTCCCGTAGAGGAGCGAAACTGTCGTCGCCGCGGGTCCGCTACCTTCGTTCACGCTCACATCACCGATGCGCACCACAACTGCTGGCTCGACGGTTTTAAGTGCTGCAGCGGTCAAGCCGTAGCCGTTCTCGACGTTAGTGAAACCCGTTCCAGACGGCTTGCTTGAGACCGGCCCGTACCCTTCATACCACCACGAGAAGATGCTCCCATCCGTCTTCAACGCCACTGTGGTGTAGAGGCCGGCGCTCACCTGCGCGAAGTCGTTGCCAGAGGGCGAGAACGTGACCTCGCCGCTTCCGTTATAACCCCAGGAGGCAATGCTCCCATCCGAACGCACCGCTGCCGAGTGGAGCATGCCGCCGCTTACCTGCGTGAAGTCGGTGCCAGAAGGCGTGTTCGAGACCTGCCCATAGGCGTCCCAGCCCCAAGAGACGAGACTCCCATCCGACTTCAACGCCACCGAGTGGTAGCCGCCAGCGTCTACTTGCTCGAAGCCGGTTCCAGAAGGCGTATTTGAGACCTGCCCAAATTCGTTAAAGCCCCAAGAGACGATGCTCCCATCGGACTTCAACGCCAGCGAGGAGTAGTAGCCAGCGCTTACCTGCGTGTAGTCGGTGCCTGAAGGCGTGCTCGAGACTTGGCTATAGATATTCATACCCCAAGAGACGAGACTTCCATCCGACTTCAACGCCACCGAGTGGAAGCGGCCTGCGCTTACCTGCGTGAAGTCGGTCCCCGACGGCGTGTCTGAGACCTGACCATAATTCTGACCATAATCCCCACCGTCGGGGTTACCCCAGGAGACGAGGCTCCCATCAGTACGCAACGCCACCGAGTGCCGGTCGCCGACACTCACCTGCGTGAAGTCTGAGCCCGTCGGCGTGTTCGATACCTGCCCATATTCGTCGTCGCCCCAAGAGACAACCTTCGCAAACGCGGTCGCACCCGCGGGCTGCGCATTAGAGCGCAGGCCTATGACTGCGGTGCACGCAATTACACCAGCGGAGAGCAAGACCAGGCCGCGACGCAACTGCAGCCTCAACCTCTTACCAAGAACTCGATTAGTAGCCATGCTTACTCCGTTCGCAGAGAGTCTCCACCTACCAAACCGGCAGGAACCCTGGGAGTAGAACACAGAACCTCATTAGAAAACTATTACAATTTAGAACAACCCATGTGACGTAAGCCACAGAGACTTGCCCTGCTCAAGGAGACGCTATCGAGATACCGAGGGCGTTGAGGCACCCGTAAGGAGTCCTCAGATCAGGTGATTACGCCGCGGATTGGGCTGCAACCTTATTGGGCTGCGATGCCTTTGGTGCCGAGCTAATCCCACGGAGAAACAACCATGTAACCGGGACTACGTAGGCGAACCAAGCCGCAACCTCCAACACGTTCGGTGCAGGCCTAAAGCCAAATACTCCTCTTAATAACGCTGCGTACCATGAATCCGCATCGAACCAACTTGTTATGTCGAACGCAGTTGCCGTGGTCGGGATTACTCCACCCTCAGCGAGCTCATGCAGGCCATAAGACAGAACCCCGGCAGCGATGACGATCAACATCACGCCGGTAATTGTGAAGAACTTTGAAAGATCAATGTGCACCGACCGGCGGTATACCAACCAACCAAGTACGACGGATGCCGCTATACCCATGACTGCGCCGATTACCGAGGCCGCAGAGCCACCAGTTGCCTGGACATTTGACCAGAGAAAAAGTGCTGTCTCGATACCTTCGCGGACAACGGCTACGAATGCGGTCAAGAGAATCGCAACGGGGCCGGCTGCTAATGCCTGCGAGAGATGGCCCTCGAGATCAGATTTCATCCGGCGCGCAGTGCGCTGCATCCAGAAAACCATTGTCGTTACAAGGACGACAGTAATAAGCGATGTGTAGCCGACGAAAGGAGCTAGCGCCTCGTCGCCAAGATTATCGACCGCGTACTCAAGAATGGCCCCAACAGCAAGGCTCACTGCAACCGCTGCACCCACCCCGATCCAGAGAATCTTGAGACGGTCTCGGCGATCAGTTCGCACTAAATATGCGACCAAGATGCCGACGATTAGTGCGGCCTCAAGGCCCTCACGCAATCCGATTAGAAAACTTGGGAACATCGGTAATCCTCCATTGCCATGTTTGGTCCCCCACTTATCCGGGGAGCGAGTTAAGTAAGGTTACCCTAACCTAACAACTTGGATGCCGCCAAATCTAGAGAAATTTCAAGCAGAAACCCCGAAGTTCAGAGGTTTTGGGGGGTTTGGAGAGTGGTTTCTAGCCGCCCGCTACTGCCGGGACGATGCTGACAACCTCTCCTGGGGCAACCGGAGTATCGATTCCCTCGAGGAATCGGATGTCCTCCTCGGCTACGAAGATGTTCACGAATCGTCGAAGGCTGCCATCAGGCTCAGAGATGCGCTCTCCAAATCCTGGGTGTGCCGCGTTTAGCGCTGCGAGTAACTCAGCGACAGTCGCTCCCTGAAGGTCGACTTCACCTGCACCACCGGTTAGTTCACGAAGCTGGGTTGGGATTCGAACGACTGTCATTTGGAGCTCTCCTCTAATGCTGGGAATGCGTCATGGAACGCCTCGATATTTGGCCTAATAGTTGCAGTTGGTCCGACCACCGGCGAGACAGCCTCAAGTGTCTTGAGCCCGTGACCAGTGATGTAGATAACGACGCGCTCGTCTGGGCGAATCACGCCGGACGCAGCAAGACGCGAGAGTGTTGCCACTGTGACGCCACCAGCAGTCTCAGCGAAGATGCCCTCCGTGCGAGCAAGCAGACGAATTGCGTCAACAATCTCGTCGTCAGTAACTGCTGCCATTGCACCACCAGTATTACGCACTGCATCAATTGCAAAGTACCCATCTGCAGGGTTACCTATCGCCAACGACTTCGCAATTGTGTCGGGCTTAACAGGCTTAATAACTTCGCTTCCCTCGAGAAACGCAGTCGCCACCGGGGAGCACCCAAGCGCCTGAGCACCAGAGACACGAACCGACGGCTCTGCATCGAGCAGACCAACCTCAAAGAGCTCGTGGAACCCTTTGTGAATCTTTGTTAGTTGAGAACCACTAGCGATAGGCACAACAACATGATCTGGTACCTGCCACCCAAGTTGCTCTGCAGTCTCGAAAGCAAGTGTTTTAGAGCCTTCTGCGTAATAAGGGCGTACATTGACATTCACAAAAGCCCAGGGATATGTACCGGCTAGCTCCGCGCATAGGCGGTTTACGTCGTCGTAGTTGCCATCTACTGCTACGAGGTTTCCGCCATAGACCGCAGTAGTTACGATCTTCCCGGCCTCAAGGTTGGATGGAATAAAGACATAAGACTCGAGACCAGCATGGGCCGCGTGTGCTGCAACAGAGTTAGCGAGGTTCCCTGTTGAAGCGCATGCCACAACCTTGAAACCAAACTCGAGTGCCTTCGAGAGCGCGACGCTAACAACGCGATCCTTGAAAGAGTTTGTTGGATTGAGCGTGTCGTTCTTGATCCAAAGTTCACCGAGTCCAAGCTCTGCAGCGAGTCTGGGTGCTCGTACCAGCGGAGTAAAACCGGCACCGAGGTCTACTGACTCCTGGCGCTCCGATGGGAGAAGATCTGCATAACGCCAGACGCTCAACGGCCCCGCTGCGATGCTCTCTCGCGATACTGAGGCGCGGATTGCGTCATAGTCGTAGGCAACCTCTAAGGGACCAAAACACCATGAACAGGTATACGAGGGCTCAATCGGATACTCCCGACCACACTCTCGACACTTAAGTGCCGTTACGAAAGTCACTGACTTAACTCCTTATCTCCCACGGCCGGGACCATCCCGGTCGTTCTCGACGCGCTCTTGAGCGCCTCGAGCGGAAGGGGTGTCCCTGTCGCTCTCGGGCTGCTCATCGTTCGGGCATTGGCACCTGACGCATAAGCGTTGGTTGCCGCGGCTTCATAGGGCCCGTCCCTCAGCCGCTCTCGATGAGCGCGTTGTT
>CAMDSG010000027.1 GCA_945907055.1 Bifidobacterium breve
GCAACGACACCCTCCGCAGATTCGTCCATCAACGAGAGGACATCATCAGGCGTATTGAGCATGCGCCAAATACCTGTTACTGGAGGGTTTGTGAATACCGTCGTTCCTGATCCGAGTACTGCGCTCATCTGTTGCCTGTCTCCTAAGTTGAATTCGGGCTGACACTTAAGTCCGCCGGCATGCGAGCCTACCGGGGCAGAGGTCGCCACGTTGCGGGTCTCAACAGCCATCTAGGAGGCATCTCGGAGGGTACCTAGGAGGAGAGATGTAACCGTCTCTGTGCCTGAGCACCGGTATCATCAAAGATCTTGGTTGAGAATGCTTTACTCCATACCCTCCGCCTAGTTGGCTCCTATCCGGATACCGCTGACCAAGCTAGCGACTCAATCATTGCTAGCGGATATGCCCTGCGCCGTAAAGATCGCCTAATCCTTACGCCATCTGGCCGAGTCGCCGCAGAGGAGGCTGCTCGCCTGCCTGTTGGTGGCGAGGATGAAACAGCGGCCAAGCGCGTGTATGAAGGATTTCTCCCCCTAAACGTAGAGATTCTCAGGGCTTGTACCGAGTGGCAGGTACACCCCGGTGGTGCCGCTAATGACCATAGCGACCCCGTCTACGACTGGAATGTTATCGATCGAGTAGTGGCAATTGTTGAGAGGGTTGAGGTACCGGTCTCGCGCCTTGGGCGAAGAGTCGAGCGGTTTAGTGGCTACAAGAAACGCATGAGCGATGCCTTGAAGCACGTTGAGAACGGCGAACACGACTGGTTGGTCTCCCCGCGGATCGACTCGGTCCACACGGTATGGATGCAACTCCATGAGGACCTACTGCTTGCGTTGGGTATCGCACGCGGCGACGAAGCAAGGGCGTGAGGATCGTGGAACCTGATACCGGAGTTGGAGAGAACACAGAGAACAAATCAACTACCGGTACTCTCGAGATTGACGGTATGACGGTCTTCACCGAGACGTGGGAGCCAGAGATACCTCAGCCCCAAGCCACTCCGCTCTTAATGATTCATGGCCTTGCAGGCAGCACCACAACCTGGACCCTCGTAGGGGGAGGCCTAGCGAACGCGCTCGGGTCACGTGTCGTCGCACTTGATCTTGCAGGGTTTGGAAAAACGATTGCAGACGAGCACGACGCAACTCTTGAGACAAACAAAGCTTTAATATTCGGCGCTCTTGATCAACTTGGGCCATGCGTGCTCGTTGGAACATCAATGGGGGGAGCGCTCGCCGTCCAAGTTGGGGTCGCACGCCCGAGCCATGTCTCCGCTCTCATCCTCGTAAACCCAGCGCTTCCACGCCCGAGTGGTAACCGCGAAGCGATTAGTAGAACAGTAAAATTTGCTTTGAGTCTCGCTCCGAAATTTGCAGAGCCGGTGCTCGAGAGGCGCGCACAACTTCTTGGCGCTCAGCGTTGGGTTGACTCTGCTCTTGATGTTGTTATGGCTGATCCGGATTCGCTTCCCCACGATGTGCGGAGCCGTCTTATCGAGCTAGCAGAGGCACGTGCATCGGATGAGGGATCCTTCCCTGCATACGTTCAGGCGGCTGGTTCACTATTTAAATATCTTGCTGGCTCCATGGTTGACGATATTGATTTCGTGCGGCAGCCGACGCTTCTGATCCATGGGACCCAAGACCGCATGGTTCCTGTCTCTTGGGCACGTAGCATCATAAGTAGGCGTACCGACTGGACCTATCGCGAGTATGAGGACTGCGGGCATATCCCCTCCCTTGAACTCCCCGAGCGCCTAGTAGGAGACATAGCCGAATTCCTGGCGGGTCTGCACTAATTGCTCAGGTCTCAATCCAGTTAGTCGGGGAGCAGAACTCCCTCACGCTCTAGCAAAATACGCTTTATAGAGAGGGACTTCTCGTCGTGTCCCCCACCGTAACCTCCGAGGCTTCGGCGACCATTCCCCGCGCTACGGGCTACTCGGTGGCATGGGATAACGAAAGGAATTGGGTTGGCCGCCATTGCCGCTCCCACCGCACGCGCTGCTCGCGGCTTGCCCGAGAGGGCCGCAAGTTCGCCGTAGGTAACAATCTCTCCCCAATGCACTTCGCGTGCAAGGGTCTCAAGGACTTCGTTATAAAACTCTGGCAACGACGAAGCAGGTAAGTACGGGGTGAGGTATGCCAGTGCCGCTTGTGCCTCTGAGGCGTCGCCATCACACCAGGCTTGGATAGCCGCGGCCACGCGATCATCGCGTCCGAGAGAGTAGCCAACAGGTGGTTGAGCCTCTCGTGTTTTCTGGAAGTCGACTGGGAGAGATATCCGCTCAATGCCTTTTGGGCCAAGGGCTACACCAATCGCGCCGAAACGCGTTTGCTGGGACCACCAAATGGCTTCTGCATCTAGTGTCTCTGGGTCTAGCAGTTTACTCAGGGGACTAGACCGAGTGCGCGTACATCCTCGCGCTCCCCGAGAAGCTCCTCAGTTGTGAGTCGAATGCGCTCTGCACTAAACGCGTCATGCGCGAGCCCCTCGACAACTCTCCAGTTACCCGCACCGTCTGAAGAAACGGGGAATCCAAACTGAAGACCTTCAGGGACTCCATACTCACCGTTGCTAACGACTGCGAGTGAAGCGAAATCCCCAGCAGGCGTCTCGCGCCAAACTGAGTTCACGGAGTCAATAGCTGCATTTGCAGCAGAGGCTGCTGATGATGCGCCGCGTGCTTCGATGATCTTCGCTCCACGTTGCTGAATCGTGGTCAAGAAGTCGCCCTCTAGCCATGCGCGGTCTGTGATGACATCGGTCGCAGGCTTGCCGCCGATAAGCGTGTTCCCAAAGTCAGGGAACTGCGTCGCCGAGTGGTTACCCCAAACAGCAATATTTGTCACTGCATCGACAGAGACGCCGGCCTTCTTAGCTAGCTGCGTCTGCGCACGGTTCTGATCGAGGCGGGTCATTGCGAACCAACGCTCTGCTGGGACATCTGGTGCATTGGAGCGAGCGATCAGGCAGTTCGTGTTACACGGGTTTCCAACCACGAGGACTCGAATATCACTACTGGCGTGGGCATTGATTGCCTCGCCCTGTGGCTTGAAGATTCCACCGTTGATCTGGAGCAGGTCGCCGCGCTCCATACCAGCCTTACGTGGGATCGATCCAACGAGCATTGCCCATGAAGATCCGTCAAACGCTGTCTTTAGGTCTGTGGTCCCCTCCACCCCTGCTAGGAGTGGGAACGCGCAGTCGTCGAGTTCCATGATGACGCCCTCAAGCGCCTTCATGCCTGGCTCAATCTCAAGGAGTCGCAGAACGACTGGTTGGTCTGGTCCGAGTAACTGCCCTGAGGCGATCCGGAAGAGGAGGGCGTAACCAATCTGACCTGCTGCGCCGGTGACAGTTATATGAATAGGAGTTTTAGTAGCCATAGGTTGAATCTATCCCGGAGGAGCGATTACCCCCGAAAATCTGCTCCCTAGTTCTGAACACTCTGGGTTTTAAGCGACTCCCCTTAAATACTCGCGAGAAGTAACGACCGAGCGTCTCCTAGTCGGGCTATCCGATCAGCGGCACCGTCTAGGTCGCCTCCGTGGTCTGGGTGGGCGGTTCTCAGGAGTCGTCGATACCTGCGCTGAATCTCTTTACGGTCAATCTTGGAGTCAGGGCTCATCCCGAGTACCTCCATAGCCCATCTGAGTTCTGCATCTACTCCGATCCAGCGCTCTTGATCATGATCCGAGAGCCCAAATCTGTCCCCCGCTCCCGATCCGGCGACTGCCTCGGCAGGGCTCGCCCTCCCTGGCCGCTCCCCTGCCACACCTTGCTCAAGAAGTCTGATTCGGAGCCCTCGAGTCTGCGCCCCTCGCCGCTTCATTGCTTTTCTAAGAGCCTTCAAATACGGATCCCTATCGGGTGTAGAAATCTGCGAGATGGCGATCAAAATGCCAAGCACTTGGGTCTCAGGGAGCGCATGTACATCGATCTCTACGATAATTCCCGCTCCGTCATCTATTACGCGATGGCGCGACCTATCTAGTCCGTGGGTATCCGACTGGAGTCTATGTTGGAGATGTATCGACGGAATCTCAAGGCTCTCATCAGAGATGCTGGTGATGAGATTCTCAATCTCTTTATATTTTGTTTTATCTATGCGCCTGATGAACTCAGTTGAGACGGCGGTTATTAAATCCGGACCGGCAGAGCCAATTGATGTTGGAAGATAGGAAGGGTCAATAGCAACTCGACGCGTCGGCATGTGCAGGCGCGTGTGCCGAATATTTAGCTCGGCGAGTACAACCGCGTTCATTACATCCGGTCTACGACAGCCTGAGCGAACTCGGAGGTCTTGACCTCATGCGCGCCCTCCATTAGGCGTGCGAAGTCATAAGTGACTACCTTGTCCGCGATGGCTGCCTCGATGCCAGCGACGATCATCTCTGCGGCTGCATTCCATCCAAGGTGCTCGAGCATCATCACGCCCGAAAGGATGACGGAGCCAGGGTTCACCTTGTCTTGTCCTGCATACTTCGGAGCAGTGCCGTGCGTGGCCTCAAAGATGCCGTGCCCCGTTACGTAGTTGATGTTCCCACCAGGAGCGATGCCGATACCACCAACCTGTGCTGCGAGAGCATCAGATAGATAGTCGCCGTTGAGGTTCATGGTTGCGATGACATCAAAGTCGTCTGGGCGAGTGAGTACCTGCTGGAGCGTGATATCCGCGATTGAGTCTTTTACGAGGATTTTGTCGCCTGGATCTCCACCGCAGTCGTCCCATCCGACTGCAACATCAGCAAACTCATCACGCACAATCTCGTACCCATAATTGCGGAAAGCGCCCTCGGTAAACTTCATTATGTTTCCCTTATGAACAAGCGTCACAGACTTGCGGCCACTTGTCTTTGCGTACTCAAGAGACGCACGAATTAGGCGCTTAGATCCAAACTCCGAGATCGGCTTAACACCGAGTCCGGATCCAGGGCGAATCTCCCAACCGAACTCCTCTCGGCAGAACTCAAGGAGGCGAGTCGCTTCGCTGCTCCCACCCTCAAGTTCGAAACCAGCATAAACATCCTCCGTGTTTTCGCGGAAGATGACCATGTCAACAAGCTCTGGTCGCTTCACTGGGCTCGGCACACCTTGGAACCAACGCACCGGACGTAGACATACGTAGAGGTCGAGGAGTTGGCGAAGAGCAACATTAAGGCTTCGTATGCCGCCACCGATTGGAGTTGTGAGCGGACCCTTTATTCCAATGAGGTAATCGTTAAATGATGCAACCGTCTCATCTGGAAGCCAGTTACCAGTCTGATTAAATGCTTTCTCTCCAGCAAGCACCTCAAGCCATGAAATTTTTCGTTTGCCTCCGAATGCTTTCTCAACAGCTGAATCGAGAACCAACTGCGCCGCAGGCCAAATGTCGACTCCGATACCATCACCCTCGATGAATGGGATGATGGGCTGATCGGGGACGTTTAGTACTCCATTGGTGAGGGTTATCTTCTCTGGCATCGCGTGCATCCTTGTCTCGGTTTGATATTGATGTTCTTAAATTTTGAAGTCTTCTCAGTCGACAATTACTGCCACTAAGAGAGTTAGGGCATAGACGGCTGCTACTCCCCCCATCATGACCCAGAGAGCGCTGCGACCTAGGGGTCGGGGGCGTTCGGGGGCATCGTTTGCTAGCCAGAGGTGGCAGCAGGTGCAGCGATCTTCGCCGGGTGGGATGAACTTCTCACAGATTATGCAGTGCTCTGCTTCAAATGCCCTATCGCTTGGGTTCGGCGGGAGGTAGCCGTCAAGGGGCCCGGTCATGGCGCCCCGGCGCTTCGCTCTGCCGCCGCTACTGCGTTTGAGAGAAGCATTGCTCTCGTTGTTGGCCCCACTCCCCCTATGCGCGGAGTAATCCAACCTGCGACCTCGGCACAGGACTCGTCGATATCCGGAAGCAGGCGACGACCTTCTCCAAAACTGATTCCCGCACTCACGAGAGCTGCGCCAGGCTTGACCATCTCCGGCGTTACAACCGATGGACTACCAACCGCAGAGATCAAAATATCTGCCTGACGCGTGTAGTAACTGAGGTCCGGTACTCCTGTGTGGATAACAGTTACTGCAGCATTCGCATGGGCACGTTTTAGCGCTAGCAAATTTGCTAGGGGGCGGCCGATAGTCAGCCCGCGCCCGATGATTACAACATGCTTGCCTTCAATCTCCACGCCATTGAATGCGAGGAGCGCTTGGATGCCCGCGGGAGTACAAGGAATCGGAGCGTTGGATCCCATAACAAGGCGACCAAGGTTGACGGGGTGGAGTCCGTCTGCATCTTTACTCGGGTCAATCGCCATTAGCGCAGCTTCGTCATTAAGACCGTTTGGAAGCGGAAGTTGAACAATAAACCCATCTATTTCAGGATTCACATTGCATCGATTTATAGCGGCAATAACATCAGCCTGCGTTGAGGTCGCCGGGAGATCCTCGCGGAATGAGTTGATACCAATCTCTGCACAATCTTCGTGCTTCATTCGAACATAAGCTGCGCTGTTCAGGTCTTCACCCACAAGAACTGTTGCAAGTCCAGGGGTAATACCTCGCTCCCCTAGAGCAAGCGCTCGAGCGTGGAGATCGGCTTTGACATGGTTAAGGAAAGCATTGCCGTCAAGCAGAGATGCAGTCATGTGTTGCTCCTCAATAGGTTCTTCACAGGCTCAAAATCTAATTCACTAGGCAGCCGTGCTTTAATGCAGAAAGTGCCGCTCTCCGGTAAAGATCATCGCCAAACCCAATTCGTCTGCTCTCGCTATAACCGCATCATCCCTGACTGACCCGCCTGGCTGCACAACCACAGCAACCCCTGAACTGGCTGCTGCCTCTACGCCATCTGGAAATGGATAGAAGGCATCGCTAGCGCAGGCTCCACCGGCGGCTCGACCCGCAGCCTTCTTGGCTGCAATCTCTCCGGACTCGACACGGTTCTGTTGGCCCGCACCTATGCCTACGGCCTGTCCACTGCGGGCAAGCACAATTGCATTGGACTTCACATGCCCACATACGCGCCATGCGAACTCTGCATCGGCCCACTGCTCCTCGGTTGGGGTCGCTTTGGTGACCACACGCCACTCATCCCGTGAGGAGATAAAACTATGGGCCTCCTGAACCAAAAAGCCGCCGGAGATTTGTCGGAGGTGCAGTGCATCGCTTCCGGGGGCAGTTGCTTGGAGCAGCCGAGTATTTTTCCGCTTCTTGCGAAGGATGTCTAAGGTCCCGTCTTCAAAACCTGGTGCTATGACTAGATCGGCCTGCGGCCCGTCAGCCATTGCTGCGGCGGTCTTCATATCAAGCGGGCGATTAAGCGCAATGATCCCCCCGAATGCGGATCGCTCGTCACAGGCAAGTGCTCGCTCGTAGGCCGTCGCTAGATCGACTGCTGTTGCGGCGCCGCAGGGATTGGCGTGCTTGATGATCGCTACTGCGGGTTCGTTCCCGAGGTCGTGAGCAAGTTGCCACGCGGCCTCGGTGTCATAAATGTTGAGATATGAAAGCGCAACTCCACCATGTTGAATGACATCGTCCCACCAGGAGGTCTCATTCACGCGGCGGTAGCGAGCACCCTCTTGATGCGGGTTCTCACCGTAACGCAGCACCTCATCAGTTCGAGTGAGGGGGATAACGAGGTGACGCGGAAGCTGTTCGTCGCGCTGAAGCCAAGCAACGATCGCAGCGTCATATGCGGCGGTATGGGCGAATGCCTCAAGCGCTAAAGCTTTGCGCGTTGGCTCCGTCAATGAACCGCGCTCGTTTAGTTCGGCAAGCACTTGGTCGTACTGATCTGGACTCGTTAGGACACCTATCCACGCGTGATTCTTTGCCGCAGCCCTAACCATCGCAGGCCCGCCAATGTCAATCATCTCTATACCTGGCTGCGCTCCGAATGGGTAGAGATTTACAACGACAAGGTCGAACGGATCGATTTCGAAGCGCTCAAGGTCCTCTAGGTGTGATGCCTTGGACCGATCGGCAAGTATCCCACCATGAATTTTTGGGTGGAGTGTCACGACTCTGTGGTCGAACATCTCGGGAGCACCGGTAACCGCCTCGACCGGTGTGACCTCAACTCCTGCGTCCTGCAGAACGCGTGCGGTGCCCCCCGAAGAGACGAGCTCTACTCCAGCGGAGCGCAGTCCTTTCGCAAAATCAATCAGTCCAGATTTGTCGTAGACACTCAGCAACGCGCGCATTTCAGATTGACCTCTCAGATTTGTGATTCGATTCATTGACTAGTCCGCGAAGGACCGCAGGATAAAGGCGTCGTTCAATTTCTTTAATCCGTTCGTGCAGTGTTGCGACAGTTTCACCGTCGTATATTGGCAAAGCCTCTTGAGCCAAGATAGGCCCCTCGTCAACCAAAGTGGTAGCGATATGAACTGTGCAGCCCGTCTCCGCTACCCCTGCACGAAGAGCGTCCTCCACCGCGTGCCAACCCTTGAAATGGGGAAGCAAGGATGGATGAGTGTTGATGATTCGATCTGGGAACGCATCAAAGATTGCCGGGCCAAGAATCGTTCCAAATCCAGCCATTGCAACAAGATCTATGCCGGCTGCCTGAAGTGCGGAGATGACTTGCTCGGTGTACGCATCCCGGTCGAAGTCTCCGGCGAAAGAACCGCGCTCAACGAGTGATGTTCCGATCTGCGCTTCGTGCGCACGCATCAAAGCAGCGCATTCTCGATCGGCGATTACTAAAGCAATTGGGAGTTCGGCCTCAATTAGGGCCTGCAGAATCGTCCCGGTTCCCGATGCCATCACTGCAATCTGCACGCCTCGGAACCTACCCCGAGCAGAGCCCTTTTGGGGGACCAGAACCTCGGGGGAATCGGCCGAGAGACCTGTGGCCTCAGGCCCCCAGCGCGGAGCAATAGGCCTTAGAGGGCTAGGGATCTCTTAGCACGACAGAAGGCGGTGCTCGACTTTTAAAAAAGGACAGGCCTTCCCTCCCAGCCTTGTCGCACCGAATCGGCGGCCGATTCGGCGCGACAGGGCTGGGGGCACCTAGCGCCTATTTTCGTTTTGGTGTCACAGTCGACGTTTACCCTCCTCGGGTAGACCCCAATCCCGCAGCTTCCCCGCTCTGATCTGGAACTAAGACATAGCGAGTAGGCCAAAAATGACGCGTTACCGTCCATTCTCACAACCGGGGCGCCGGGAGATTTATCTTCGCCAGGCAACCCTCATTGCATCAGCTGAGCTCCTTGAGCAATGCCACCAAGAGACCGCAAGCGCAATGGCGAAGATCCGCATTGAGCTTGGAGAGTTGCGCGACCTGCTCCACCCGCCGAATGGAGAGTTCGGGAACGACCGCGGGCGTAGACCTCGCATTCCGGGGCCTGCTCCGATTGGCCCCCCGGCCGATCTTGCAATTCATGCATGGGGAAAACATCTCAGGTTTGCTGCGCTAGCTGTTCTCGCGCGCGAGCAGCGCCCACTCACACTTCCTGAGATCCATAGAGCGCTGCATGCGAATGGTTACCGACTCCATAATTTCGGAAGTGTTAAACAACTTGCAGATGCTCTCGGATATGAGCACGACATAGGCAGGGCGCGCCGCGCCGCTCGAGGAGTATATGAGATTGCGGAACTATCCCCATATGAGCGTCGCCGCGTCCTTTCAGACGCGGCGACCCCTAAAGATTTAACTGAAATCCCGGCTATGCGATCAGACGAGGACTGGAACGAATATCCCTACTCATCTCCGGCTAGCGAATCAGAGTTTGGCGACGACCTGGGCCATGAGATCTCCGGCCTCGGTGGGGTTCATGCCGACGAGAGCTCCAGCGTCACGCAGAGCCTCCATCTTCGCGTCGGCAGTTCCTTTCCCGCCAGAGACGATTGCACCAGCGTGCCCCATCTTCTTTCCAGGAGGCGCCGTCACGCCTGCAATGTACGCAACAACCGGCTTATCCATCTGAGTACGAATGAACTCAGCGGCCTCTTCCTCGGCAGAGCCGCCAATCTCACCAATCATCATGACAGCGAGAGTCTCGGGGTCATCCTGAAATGCGCGAAGACAGTCAATGTGACTGGTCCCAGGAACAGGGTCTCCGCCGATACCGACACATGTCGTTACCCCGATGTCCTTCTGCTTAAGTTCGTAGAGCGCTTGGTAGGTAAGGGTGCCGGATCGGCTGACGATGCCAACGGGCCCTCCTGCCTTAGCAATATGACCGGCGGTGATACCTATGTTGGCTTTCCCTGGGCTAATGATTCCAGGGCAATTCGGCCCGAGAAGCTGAACGTTCGGGTACTTCTGTCGAAGCTCATTGAAGAACCAAGCCTCATCATGGGCTGGAACACCCTCGGTAATTACAACGATGAACTCGATACCACCCTCAGCAGCCTCCATTACCGCGGCCTTAACACCTGGTGCGGGAATGAATATGCAAGAAGCAGTCGCGCCGGTAGCACTCACAGCATCGGCAACGGTTGCAAACACGGGGATGCCATCAACGTCGGTCCCGGCCTTCTTGGGGCTGGTACCGGCTACAACCTGCGTTCCATACTCGCGGTTGAGCAGGCCGTAAAAACGCCCTTGGGAACCAGTAAGTCCTTGGTAAACGACTTTGGTGTTCTCGTCAACAAAAATACTCATGCTGAAGCCTTTTCTGCGAGCTCGACTGCGCAGCGCGCTGCTTCGAGCATGGTGGGCTGCATCTGCAGTCGGTCTGAGAGATGCGGTTTGAGAATCTCTCGACCCTCGTCCGCATTTGTTCCATCAAGGCGAATCACGATAGGTGCCTCAATCGTTACGCGAGTTAGAGCCTCGAGTATTCCTTTAGCAACCTCATCGCCCTTAGTAATGCCCCCAAATATATTGATGAAGATCGATCGAACATTCGTGTCAGAGACGATTACCTCGAGTGCACCCGCCATTACATCCGCGTTTGCACCGCCACCAATATCGAGGAAGTTGGCAGGGGTGCCTCCGACCTGATTGATGATGTCGATCGTGCTCATTGCAAGCCCTGCGCCATTAGCGATAACCCCAACAGAGCCATCAAGACCGACATACTGCAGGCCCTTTTTATGGGCTGCAAGTTCGCGCTCGTCGCGGTGCTGAATGGCGTCATACTGCTCATAGTCGGGGTGACGAAAGAGCGCATTGTCGTCGAGCGTGACCTTGGCATCAAGAGCATGGACTCTGCCCTCAGGAGTGAGTATCAGAGGGTTGATCTCAACCAAGTCAGCGTCGGCATCGACATAGACCTTGTAGAGCTTCATGAGGATATCGACAGCTCCCTCAGTAGCAGCGGGATTGATCGCGGCACGCTTTACCCAGTCGCGACAAGCTTCTTCGCTGAGCCCAATAACAGGGTCTACTTGGATCTTCGCAATAGCATCAGGGTTCTCATCCGCAACTTGCTCAATCTCTACGCCACCCTGCGCTGAGAGCATTCCAAGGTAGGCCTTAGCGGAGCGATCAAGGGTAAATGAGGCGTAGTACTCCTCGGCAATGTCACTCGCCTTCTCCATCCAAACTGTGCCAACAATGTGGCCCTTAATGTCGAGACCAAGAATGCTCGTCGCGTATTCACGCGCCTCTGCACTGTTGTTAGCGAGCTTCACTCCGCCCGCCTTGCCGCGACCGCCGGTGAGTACCTGCGCCTTTACAACGACTGGGTAGCCAAGGCGATCAGCCGCTGCGACAGCGTCCTCAACACTCTGAACTGCCTCACCAGGAGACACGGGGATCCCGTAGCTTCCGAATAGTAATTTTCCTTGATACTCGAATAAATCCACAGGGCTCCTTGAGCGTCAGGTGGGCGGCTGCAGCATGTGCAGATAACTTGGTGACAGGTATTGCAATATGCGAGGTACGAATCAGCTGGAGTGCTGCCTCTCCCTCTCATCTAAGGCGACCTCTAACCAATCACTAATCGATTGGAGAGGAGCGCCAGGCGTGAACAAAGCAGCAACGCCTTGTTCGCGAAGTATTGGAATATCGGCCTCAGGAATAATTCCACCGCCGAAAACGAGCACCTCTGGAATTTCTCTCTCGCGCAGGTTCTCGATTACGCGCGGAAACAGAGTGAGGTGTGCACCGGAGAGAAGTGAGATTCCTACCGCATCGGCATCCTCTTGTAATGCGGTCTCGGCAATCTGCTCCGGGGTCTGATGAAGACCGGTGTAGATAACCTCAAACCCGGCATCACGAAGGGCCCGAGCGATAACTTTTGCACCGCGATCATGGCCATCAAGACCAGGCTTCGCGATGACGACGCGGTAGCGCCGTTCCATGGGCTTCCTCCGACTCAAATGGCGATGGTGGGAAACACCTGTTTCCAAACCTATTTGCGTTCCGCACCCTAGTTACGCAGGCCCTCGGCTCACCAACGCGGGGCGAATCTAACTATTTGTATCCCCAACTCAAGCAATAACTATCCTCCCCGGCTGGCTACTAAGCCCCTATCGCGGTAAACCCATGGGGTGAATCAACCCCTGCGCCCTGGCTCCCCGCCAACCCAGAACAAGGCAACCCGAGGAGACGTTCGATTTCTCGTCACCACGGCCCTTGCCATCGTGGTAATTGGTTGCTCCATCGCAGCGATCCTCTGGGTCCTCACAGGGCGAAGCGGAGACCCGAAGGGGGACTCGAAGAAGACCACTGTCTTCTCAGCGGGCGAGGCGAAGGCCCTCGAGACACAGATTGAAGAGGGAGGCCCTGTTTTCTTCGCAGATGTTCTCGCAGGATCAAAAGGCTTCTGGCTTGACTCCGAGAACGGGAAGCTTGTCGCCCTCTCAGTCAACGCTCCAGGGAAGAGAGACTGCTCCGTGCGCTGGCGTGGCTCAATAGGGAATTATGTCGACTGCGACAAGGTCAATTACAAGTCGATTCAGTTGCTGCGCTTCGAGAGCAACATCGCAACTACCGGCAACGAAAAAGGCCTCTTCATAGTCGATCTCCGGCGCTCGCTGCCCGCCATCGAAGCACCACCTCGCTGACCGAGTAGCGGCTTTAAATCTTCGTAATCGGGGCCCATGCAAGAAGGAGTCGCTTCTCGCCTGCATTCGGGAATCGGATCAAGACCTCGGCTTTATCCCCGGCTCCAAAGACGTCCAAGATCACGCCCTCACCAAACTTCTCGTGCATCACATCGTCACCGACGCGAAGCCCTATTTCCTGTGCTCCGCGCGCACCAGCCGGAGGAGTCGGGACTGAATAAGGGCCATCATCGGAGCCCTTAACCTCACGCCCGCCAGTGAAGGACGACCCGCTCAGGGAATCCCTGCGCGACCCAGCGCTAGCACTGCGAAGCGCTCCGCGCACCACAGCATCCCGAGAACTCCCTAGCCCGCCGCTACTCATGCGTCGCTCCTCGCCTAGTTGGTGAACGAGTTCCTCCGGAATCTCATCTAAGAACCTGCTCGGCGGGTTGTAATTAGTCGCCCCAAAGAGTTGACGACTCCACGCGTGAGTTAAGTAGAGGCGCTCACGAGCACGTGTAATCCCGACATAGCAAAGCCTGCGCTCCTCCTCCATCTCCTCAGGATCCACAAGCGATCGCCATCCGGGGAAGACGCCGTCCTCCAACCCAGTGAGGAATACAACTGGGAACTCGAGCCCCTTCGCTCCATGCAGAGTCATGAGGGTCACGGCTGCGGTCTCACCATCAACGACATCAAGGTCAGTAACGAGCGATACAGCCTCTAGGAAAGCCTGGACGCGTGCGATACCAACTACGACCTCAGCTGAGCCGTTCTCGCCTTCACCCTCTGCAAGATCAAGCCCAGCAATCGCACCGAGCACGCCAAGGTCACCGCGCTCAACATGCATATCAAACTCCCGTGCAGCACCCACCAACTCGGCGAGGTTCTCGCGTCGACCCTCAGACTCAATGGTGCGTTCAGCCTCTAATTCAGCCAAATAGCCAGTACCCGAGAGGATCATCTCGATCGCTTTGGCGACACCGAAATCTTCCTCGTCCTCAACGGATTTCATAACGGCGAGCAACTGCGTAACACCAGTCAAGGCCTTGCCAGTTAGCCCTGCAGCCGAACCCGCCACTAGCCCCTCTCGAAAAGTAACCCCAGCCCCACTTCGGTACATATCAACTTTGCGTACCGAGGTATCGCCGACACCACGTTTTGGAACATTGACAATACGTTTCCACGCAACCTCATCGTCAGGATTCACGAGTGCACGCAAGTAGCCCAGAACATCCTTGACCTCACGGCGGTCATAGAACTTTGTACCGCCGATTACTCGGTAGGGCACTCCGTTGCGAACAAGTTTCTCCTCGATCACACGGCTCTGAGCGTTGGTTCGGTAGAAGATTGCGATCTCGCTATGGCGAACTCCATCGGTATCGATCAAACGCTGCAACTCGTTCGCTACATATGACGCCTCATCCTGCTCATCCTCGGCCAAGTACCGCAGAATGAGCTCACCACCTAGTTGCTCAGTCCATAGGCGCTTAGGGCTGCGACCAGGATTGTTTGAGATGACTGCGTTTGCAGCGGAGAGAATATTCTGCGTAGAGCGGTAGTTCTGCTCTAAAACAATTGTTGAGAGATCTGGAAACGCCTTCTCAAAGCGCTGAATGTTTCGATAGTCAGCACCGCGAAATTTATAGATTGCCTGGTCTGCATCCCCCACGCCCATCACAGCCTTGTGGTCCTCTGCGAGCATGCGCACGATCTCCCACTGCGCAAGGTTGGTGTCTTGGAACTCATCAACGAGGACATGCTTAAAGCGGCCCCGCCATCTGTTGAGCGCTTCGGTGCTCTCTCTAAAGAGTCGAACAACCAATAACAACAGATCATCGAAGTCAACGGCGGATGCCTCAGCAAGCCGCCTCTGGTACTCGACGTATACCTCGGCCTGGCGAATCTCAATCGCGTCGCTGGCAGAGTCGCGCGCCATAGAGGCAGTTATCAGATCATTCTTCTTAGAGGAAATTGCATTATGCAGAGAACGCGACGTAAAGCGCTTTGGATCTAGGTCCAAGTCTTTGCGCACATAATCAACGAGGCGCAGCGCATCTGCTTGGTCATAGATTGAGAACTCCTTGCGATAACCAAGCAGCCCTACATCTTGGCGAAGGATGCGCGCACACGAGGAGTGGAAAGTGGATACCCACATTCGGTTGGCCTGTGGACCAACTAACTCAACAACGCGATCGCGCATCTCGCCGGCAGCCTTATTCGTGAA
>CAMDSG010000028.1 GCA_945907055.1 Bifidobacterium breve
CGGACCGCTGCAGCCTTGCGAGCAATTGATCTGCGTGCGAATCCGCGCGTATCCAAGTAAGCGAGATATCTACGCAGTGCCTTATGGTCAAGATCCTCTGGATTCGGAGCACCGCCGCGTTCGGCCCACTCGATGAACTGCGCGATATCAGAGGCATAGGCATCGTGGGTATTTTCACTAACGGAGGTTAGTGACGCTACATAGGCGTCAATTTCCCAAGGCATCCCATAAGGCTAATGCCGACGGAGAGCAGAGAGCAGCGTATGTGTCCCACCCCTTTATTAACTTGATTTCTGCCGTCGAGGAGCCGCGGATTTCCGGCCCTCCCATAACCAGTATCTAAACAAATCTAAAGACTCTCTAAAGACCTTCTAAAGACCTTCTAAAGACCTTTAGGTAAAGACGTTCGCCAATAAAAGCTGCGCCATTTAGATACATCACCCCTGATTGAAACGGTTACTTCAATCAGTTTTTGGGAGGCACAACATGCTCGCATCAGTTCGCAGCGCAACGCTCCATGGAATAGACGGTCAACTCGTCCGCGTGGAGGTTCACGTATCTAACGGTTTACCTGCCTACACAATTGTCGGGCTTCCAGATGCAGCAGGGCGCGAGTCAAAGGACCGAGTTCGCGCTGCAATGATCTCATCTCAAGTTGAGTGGCCCCTAAGGCGAATTACTGTGAACCTCGCACCCGGTGGAGTACGCAAGAGCGGAGCGGGGTTAGAACTAGCAGTAGCGCTCGGACTCATGCTTGCATCTGGCGACATCGAAGAGGGAGCTCTCGATGGGGTTGGTGTTCTTGGCGAGTTGGGGCTTGATGGGCAGGTTCGCCCTGTGGCCGGAGTGCTCGCACTTGTAGATGCGCTCTCGCGCTCTGGAGTCAGCTCGGTAATCGTACCTAGCGCTAATGCACACGAGGCAAGTCTCATCCCCGGAGTTCGCATCCGATGTGCCCACTCCCTCGCAAGAGTCAAAGCCGCAATATCTGGAGCGGAGGATTGGCCAGAGATTGATGCACCAGCAGCCGAGATACCAACCCTTGAGGAGCAACACGGCTGCTTCGACCTATCAGAGGTGCGCGGGATGGCAACCGCTCGCTCGGCTCTGCGATGTGCTGCAGCCGGCGGTCACCACCTATTGATGGCAGGCCCACCAGGCGCAGGTAAAACAATGCTCGCTCGTCGCCTCCCAACAATCATGGCACCACTAGACCCCGATGAGGCTCTTGAGGTAACTCGCATCCAATCGGCGACTGGGGTGATACCCGCGCGGCGACTAGCAACCAAGAGACCCTTTAGAGCACCGCATCACAGCGCCTCAACTCCAGCACTAATCGGAGGGGGAAGCGGCCGACCTCACCCCGGCGAAGTGACCCTTGCATCAAGCGGTGCGTTATTTCTAGATGAGCTTGGAGAGTTCGCTCCACAAGCACTCGATGCACTTCGTCAACCACTCGAGGAGCGTGTTGTGCGCATCTCACGGCAGGCCTGCTCCCTTGAGTTCCCCGCCAACTTCACACTCATCGCCTGCACTAATCCATGCCCATGCGGGCGCGATCCGTTTCACTGCACATGCTCCGACGTAGCGCGCGAGCGGTACCGGCGTCGACTCTCTGCCCCATTACTTGATCGCTTCGATCTGCGCCTAGCGTTAAGGGCTCCCAAAGAGATTGAGAAACCTGGCGCATCCTCTGCGGAGGAACGCGAGCGCGTCATCACCGCGGTTGCACGTCAAAATGCACGTTACTCAGGTCTCCCGTGGCGACGAAACGCCCACCTTCCCCCAGGAGCAATGACAAGATACGCGGGCCTGAGTGCTGAGGCTCATGGAGTATGGCTCAACGCAGTTAAGTCCGGCTCTCTAACAGGCAGAGGAGCGGCGGCTATTCAGCGGACAGCACGCACACTTGCAGATCTCGATGACCGCTCAGAGATCACCGCTGATGACGTGCTTCAAGCATCAGACCTTCGCCAGGACGTTCCATGATTAGCAAAAGAGAGTCCGCCCTATACGCACTAATTGCGTTACCGCGTATGACCCCGTCTCGAATGCATCGGGTCTTACACATTTGGCCGGATCCAATCGATGCGGTCAAGGGGCTCGCAAGCGGAGCAGCCATCAAGGTAATCGGCGATGAGAAGCGCCTCAACGACGAAGGTCGCTCCCAGATAGCTGCAGCGTGGCGCATGGTCGACGTACTCAGCGCAGCAAGAATCATTAAACGTAATGGCACTCGCCTCCGTTGCCCCCTCGATGATGACTGGCCAATTGAGGAAGAAGACACAACCCTTCCTGCGGTACTCCTAAATGAAGGCGAGAGCCCAAGTGCATTAGCGGCACAAAGAGTCGCCATAGTCGGGACTCGAGCCGCATCCCCACATGGGATTGCAGATGCCCACGCGCTCGCTGCGACGCTTGCCGAGGCAGGAATCACAATCGTGAGTGGACTCGCACTCGGAATTGATGCAGCCGCACATCGCGGCGCTATCGAGGCTGGCGGGGAGACCATCGGAGTAGTCGCTACCGGTCTTGACGTCACATACCCACGCAGCCACCACTCGCTATACGCAGCCGTTAGGAAGCAGGGTCTCGTGATGAGCGAGCACCCACATGGTGTGGGACCGCGACCGGAGCGTTTCCCCGTACGCAATCGAATCATCGCCGCACTCGCTGATGTCGTGGTTGTTGTAGAGGCTGCTAGCAGAGGGGGCGCCCTTAGCACTGCCGCTGCTGCTACCGCGCTTGGTAGACCGGTATTCGCACAACCTGGTTCAACCCGCAACCCCGTAGCAGCAGGTTGCAATTCCCTTATCGCCGATGGCGCCCTACCTCTTCTTGATGCAAGCGATGTAGTAATTGCACTTGGTATGACCTCAGGCTCGCGGAGGGCTCCAATACGTAACCTCGCAGCCGCCACTAAGCCCGCCATCCCTTTGGATAAAGCAGGGCGTGAAGTAATGCGAGCTCTTGGGGGTGAGCCGGCGTCCCTCGACGAGATCGCGCTAAGAAGCAATCTCGATGCTCCCGACGTTGCTCGCGCCGTCGCATCGCTCTGCGCAATCGGCCTCACCAAGCGGGTACGCGGCTTAATCTGGCCGTTATGAGGAGTCTCATTAATAATCATCAACTCTGCAAACAGCCCTCGCCGCTCGCAGTAATTTGCCGGCGATCTGAGCCCTCTGCCTCATTTGGGGAGGCCCCAAATATTTACCATCAAGGGGATCGAATTAGCGCCCGATGACTTGCTCTGTGAACCTAACTCTCTGCCCCTTCGACTCAAAAGACCTCAACCGTGAATACAGCGGCGGGTCATTCCTCGTCTCCTGTAGCCACTGCGGCGCAGAGTGGGAAGTGCATAACAACCTCGTGCTCCGTGTCACTGACCCCAACTGGGAGATGGCTGAGCAAGTTACTGCGATTGTCTCCGAGCGAATTGCAGAGCACCTTGCAAACTCCGCCTCTATATCCTGAGGTTCTGCCCTGCGACTCTGCGCTTGATCGCGGGGCCAAGCGCTAACGGAGTTGGAGCGCCTTAGCGCCCCTCAAACTTTGGTTCGCGTTTCTGCATGAACGCCATGATCGCCTCGACCGTGTCTCGTGTTGCGAACGAGAGAGACTGCGAGATCCCCTCCATCTCAAGTGCCTCAGCCATCGAGACTGAGAACGACTGATTCAACATTCGCTTCGAGTTTGAAACCTGAATGGGTGGCAACGCAGCGAGGCGATCGGCAAGAGTCGTTACCGCTGCCCGAAAATCGTCGTGAGGAACAACACGATTCACTAAACCAATGCGCTCTGCCTCAGTTGCGTCGATGATGTCGGCGAGGAAGACAAGTTCTTTAGCGCGGTGTAGTCCAATGAGGCGCGGCAAGATCCAAGAACCACCAAAATCAATGCTCAGCCCGCGCTTGGAGAAAATCTCGGAGAATCGCGCTTGGTCTGAGGCGATGACAAGGTCACACCCCAGAGCCAAGTTCAGGCCAGCGCCAGCGGCGACCCCATTTACTGCAGCGAGCGTAGGTTTATGCATCTCGTGGAGGCGCAGAGCACACTGCCCGACTACGCGCATGCGTGCAACTGAGGCCCCTACCCCACCCTCCATGCGATCCCCGGAGTCATCATCTGTCAGGTCTGCCCCTGAGCAGAAAGCATCTCCGGCTCCGGTTATCACAAGTACTCGATCATCCGGGTTGCTCTCTACTTCATCAAATACTGATAGGAGCTCCCCCCACATTGGAGCATTGATCGCATTCTTCTTGGCAGGTCGATTCAGGGTAAGCGTCACAACCCCATCGCGGCGTTCAACGGTAATGGTCTCCATCTAGATCAGGTCCTCTCGTGAATTCCCACGTCAATAGCCATATTGATATCAGGCGACGACTCGGCGGTAGAGCATCTGCGCCGGTACCGTAGCCGCATGGGGTTCAATCCTGCTAGAGGGCATAAGCCAAAAAGCTCTGACCTTGCAATCCTGGGCGCAGCCTTCATCGTTATCGCAGCCGTTCTGATCTGGAGTTTTGGGCTTGCGTGATTTTGGGGCGATTGAGGTACGCCATATTCAGCCGTATCAAGCAGATAAAACGTACCGATGCCCTGGGTGTAATCAAGAGATCCAGCCCGGCACCGGACACGAAGTAGTAGTGCCGGTACACGCGC
The DNA here is from genome assembly GCA_945907055.1 of Bifidobacterium breve. Lineage (GTDB taxonomy): Bacteria > Actinomycetota > Acidimicrobiia > IMCC26256 > IMCC26256 > IMCC26256. The sequence continues at coordinate 4,660 of CAMDSG010000028.1, forward strand.
CTGAGGATCGGCGCCATTGGCACACTTCATGCTGGCAAAGGGATCAGAAAAAAAGCCAGAAGGAAAAAGGGAAGCAAAAAAAGCCCAGCTAGAGGCTCTCCTAAAACCCGGCCTGCACTATCTCTATCTCGGGGTCACCCGTCGCTCCGATCATCACCCCAGCCACGTCGAAACGCACCTCTCCCACCAGTCCCTTATGAGCAGAGAGCCATAGGGCGGAAAGGGTTCTAAGGCGCCGCTGCTTAGTTGGCGTGACAGCCTCGAGGGGTGAGCCAAAACGATTTGAGGAGCGCGTCTTGACCTCGCAGAAAACGATTGTGCCATCTGACGCTATGAGTACAAGGTCTAACTCTCCTTCGCGCACCCGCCAATTTCTATCGGCGACGCTGTAACCCTGAGACTCGTACCAATCGGCGGCCGCCTGCTCACCAAGCGCACCAAGAGCGTTACGATCCCCCGCTGCCGTCCTGCGACTGCGGGCAGGCACCTAAGCCTCTTTCTCGCCTAGTCGCTCAATGTTTACGTCCTTAAAAGTCACGACGCGAACATTCGCTACAAAGCGTGCGGGGCGGTACATATCCCATACCCATGCATCTTGAAGAACTAACTCAAAGTAAACGCGGCCACCATCGGTACGCTCATTTAGTTCTACTGAGTTGGTGAGATAAAAACGGCGCTCAGTCTCCACGACATGCGAGAACATAGGGAGAACGTCGCGATACTCGCGATAGAGCTGGAGCTCAATATCCGTCTCGTAACGCTCAAGGTCTTCAGCGCTCAACTTGGTCGCCCTTCACTCGTGTACCGAGAGTGTATCTCGCTACCGATGAAGAAATTGCGGGAATCAGACCCGCTTCTCCTTGACACGCGCAGCGCGGCCAACACGATCACGCAGGTAGTAGAGCTTTGCGCGACGTACATCGCCGACGGTCGTCCGCTCAATCTTTGAGACAATTGGGGAGTGCATTGGGAATGTGCGCTCCACGCCTACACCCTGTGTCACCTTGCGGACCGTAAAGGTCTCCTGGATGCCACCACCCTGACGGCGAATGACAATCCCTGTGAACTTCTGAACGCGCTCACGGGTTCCTTCAACAACGCGGACATATACATCGACTGTGTCGCCGGGTCCGAAGGTAGGAATATCGTCGCGCAGTGATGCGCGGTCGACCATATCGATGCGGTTCATAACGGAGTGGACCTCAATACAAAAGTAGCGAATACGAGTGGTGTTGCTGAGCGTCTTGCAGGCCGTGCTTCCGCCCCTTTTGGGGGGCGAGGCGCCAAGGGTATCAGGGGGAGCGCCGAACTTAGAAGTCGAACTGCTTTGACTGCATTGCCAAGCGACGAATCAGAGGTTCTTAAAGCCCAAACTCAGCGAGCAATGCCCGCTCCTCAGGTGTCAAGTCGACTATCTCGAGAAGATCTGGTCTCCTATCAAGAGTGATCCTGAGGGATTGCGCCTGCCTCCACCTCTCAACCCTGGAGTGATCCCCGCTAATTAGGACCTCTGGGACACTCCAGCCACGGAACTCAGCAGGGCGCGTGTACTGCGGATACTCAAGAACGGAGCCGCGGTGAACATCGCCGTTTACCCCGTCGCCGGAAGCACTGAAGGACTCCTCTTTGGCTGATTCGTGGTTGCCCATTACGCCGGGCACCAATCTCGCGACTGCCTCAATAACAATTAGGGCTGCTGACTCGCCACCGGCAAGCACATAATCACCAACCGAGATCTCGCCGTCACAGAGGTGATCCGCGACTCTCTGATCGACGCCTTCGAATCGACCGCAAATAAGCGAGAACCCATCACCACCGGCAAGCTCTCTCGCCATCCCCTGATCAAAACGGGATCCGCTCGCCGTTAGCAGCAGCAAAGGGCGCATCGGCTCCGCCTTCTCCACAGCATCGAACAAGACGTCTGGGCGCATGAGCATTCCGGCACCACCACCGAATGGCGAATCGTCGACACTTCGGTGGCGGTCTTGGGTTGAGTCACGTGGGTCATGCAGCCTGACATCGAGACGCCCCTCAGCGCGCGCCTTCCCCAATAGCGAGACCTCAAGAGGCCCGGCAAGGAACTCCGGGAAGATCGTGAATACATCTATCCTCATTTAGAACACCCTCATTTAGCGCGCCCTCAACTGCTCTTACCGAGATCGAGCAAACCCTCCGGCGGATTGATAACTACAACCCCGGGAGAGTTCTCGACGATAAATACAACTGGTACTAATACCTCGTCGCCGTTTATTGAGACCACCATTAAAGCCGAGGCTGGATTATCCTCCACCGCGACGACCGGCCCGAGCAAGAGCCCTGATACGTCGCGCACCTCCGCTCCAACAAGTTCATGGACCCAGATTACATTCTCGCCATCCTCAATCTCTGCGGAGTCGAGGGGATCTGCCATCACAAACTCGCCGAGAAGCTCCTCCGCAGCGGTTCGGTCCTTTATCTCCTTGAAACTAAGCAGCCATCTTCCCTGATGTGGGCGTGATGCTGAGACTGTCAGAGATCGAGCTCCGGTGTGGAGTATCGATCCGGGGGCGACGCGCTCAGTCCGATCTGAGGAGAGGGCAAAAGCAACCTCACCTTTGAGTCCATGAGCGCGACCTATTCGCCCAACCTGGAGACGTCCAACGGGATCTGACGTCGATGCGTCGTCCCTAGGCATTTCTGCTACTCGAGAACGTCGACGGTGGTCTTAACACCATCTGCGGCACCCGCGGCTCGCGCCAATTGACGCATTGCCTGAATGACGCGACCACGCTTACCGATGAGACGCCCCATGTCGTTTGAGTCAGCTGCGATGAGCAACTCCACTACCTCGCCACGCTGCTTAGCCGTAACATCGACTGCATCGGGTGACTCAACAATGGATCGTGCGACATAATCGACAACGGCCTTAGCGGTTCCGCCCTCGATGCTGTTACCGGGTCCACCAACTTCGTCCTCAATAAAGTTTCCTGAGTCCGAGGAGTTCTCGTCGATGCGGTTTCCAGGACCGGCTACTTCATCCTCAAAATCTGAGCTCACTCTGAGACCTCTGCAGTTGCATCCTCAGCGACTTCTTCCGTCGCCTCTTCTGCAACCTCTTCTGCAACCGCTTCTGCAGCAGCCTTTGCCGCCTCAGCAGCGGCCTTAGCGGCAGCATTGGCAGCAGACTCAGCGGCAGCGTTGGCAGCGGCCTCAGCCTTAGCAGCCTCGTCCTTAATGGCGCGCGCCTTGCTGGTACCGAGCGTGCGCGCCTTTGCAGTACGCGTGGCCAGCGTTGGGTTAGGTGACTCTGCCTCGAACTCTGCCCATAGGCCGGTTCCGATTAGCAACTTGTGAACCTGCTCCGTCGGCTGTGCGCCTTTGCGCAACCAACCAAGAGCCTTGTCGTTATCAATGGCAAAGACTGATGGGTCCTTGCGCGGCTCGTACTGGCCGATGATCTCGATATAACGACCGTCTCGCGGGGAACGGGAGTCGGCTATGACGACGCGGTATGTGGGCTGCTTCTTCTTGCCCACTCGCATCAGACGAATTTTGACGGCCACGTGCTGGTTTCCTCTTCGTTGGGAGATCATGTGTATTACAGATCAGATTTATTACGGGTCGATCACTTCAGGCTAACTACTGGCTCACTTCTGGCGATCACAATCTCGAATCGCATCCTCCCCAGTTTCTCAGGGAGTAACTCTGTCAGCCTTGGCCGACGAAGGCGTCAGGCTAGCGGGTCTACCCCCTCCAAGGCACGCCGGGGCACCTAGAAGCCCAAATCCCTTGGCTTCTACCTACCCACCTTACCTACCCGCCTTACCTACCGGACTTACCTACTGGCCTTACCTACCCGCCTTACCTAATGGGCATCCCAGGGATTGGGAGCCTGGGCTTCTTCCCCTGAGACATCGACTTCATCATCTGCTGCACAGTCTTGAACTGCTTTAAAAGCGCATTCACTTCTTGAGTGCTAGTCCCCGAGCCCTTGGCGATGCGAGAGCGCCGAGAGCCGTTGATCACAGACGGATCACGGCGCTCCTCTGCGGTCATTGACCGAATTATTGCCTCAACCCTCCCCAATTGACTCTCATCCACCTCAGCGCCCTTGAGTTCTTTGGGGACTCCAGGGAGCATCTTCATGATGTTTCCGATCGGACCCATCTTGCGGACCTGCTGCATCTGATCAAGGAAGTCGTCGAGGGTGAACTGCCCCGAGCGCATCTTCTCCTCGGTTGCCTGCGCATCCTCTGCGGTAAAGGCCGCCTCCGCTTTCTCGATGAGCGAGAGCACATCACCCATTCCAAGAATACGGCTCGCCATTCGATCGGGGTGAAAGGGCTCAAAGTCTTCAAGCGTCTCTCCCGTACCAACATAAATGATTGGCTTACCTACAACGGCCTTGACCGAGAGTGCAGCGCCACCTCGAGCATCACCATCAATCTTGGTGAGGATGACTCCATCAAGTCCGATTGCTTGATCGAATGCGACCGCTATGTTCACGGCCTCTTGACCTGTCATCGCATCAACGACGAGAAGCGAGTTAGTTGGTTTCACGATGTCGCGAACCGCGATGAGTTCGTCCATGAGCGCCTCGTCGATCTGCAGGCGACCCGCAGTATCAACGATCATCACATTGCGGCCTAATCGCGCAGCCTCATCAAATGCCGAGCGAGCGACATCTACGGCATTCTGAGGCGAGCCTTCTTTCGCATAGAAAACAGGAACATCAATTCTTTTTCCGAGCACACGGAGCTGCTCCACCGCGGCAGGGCGCTGAAGATCTGCAGCCACTAGAAGGGGCTGAAGACCTTGACTTTTTAGGAGTCGCGCCAACTTTGCTGCTGCCGTTGTTTTTCCGGAGCCTTGAAGACCGCTCAGCATTACAACTGTCGGCGGCTTTGGGTTCATCGTCAACTTCACCGTCGTTGACCCAAGTGTTGCGACCAACTCTTCGTGAACAATCTTGATCACTTGCTGAGCGGGCGTGAGACTCTTTGCAACCTCAGCGCCAGTAGCGCGCTCCTTAATGCGGGAGATGAAGTCTTTTACTACGCGAACATTTACGTCTGCCTCGAGGAGGGCAAGGCGAATCTCGCGTGCTATTTCATCTATATCTGCATCACTGAGACGGCCGCGACCGCGCATTCGAGTGAAGATCGCATCAAATCGGCCAGAGAGTGAATCAAACATTGCCCTGAGGTTACCCGAGCCTCTCGGCTACTCAGATAGCAGCGTTGAGGGGTGGGTCGAGACGCAGAGAAATCACTCGCCGAATAGAGCTGCCGCGAATTCCTCGGGGTCGAAAGGAATCAAGTCCTCGGGGCCTTCACCGACCCCAACAATCTTGACTGGTATGCCGAGCTCCGACTGGATAGCGAGGACGATCCCTCCCTTAGCAGTTCCGTCGAGCTTGGTCAGCGCTACGCCGGTCACCTCAACCGCTGCAGCAAACTCGCGTGCCTGCGTCAATCCGTTCTGCCCCGTGGTGGCATCAAGCACAAGGATGACCTCAGTAAGAGAGTCAGGGGTCTTATCTACAATCCGACGAAGTTTCTTAAGCTCCTCCATCAAGTTGACCTTCGTATGGAGTCGCCCAGCCGTATCCACAAGCACAAGATCGGCGCCGCGAGAATTAGCCGAGGCCATGGCATTGAATACCACCGACCCTGGATCCGCTCCCTCATCACCACGGACGAGAGTTGCTCCACTGCGCTCCGCCCAGATTCCAAGTTGCTCGGCTGCTGCTGCCCGGAACGTATCGGCTGCTGCGAGAACAACGTGGCGCCCAGCCGCACCCTCTCGCGTTGCAAGCTTTGCGATTGTCGTTGTCTTACCTACGCCATTGACGCCAACAAACATCCAAACAGTTGGCCCTGATACAGCCATCTGAAGCGTTCGATCTGCAGGCGATAGGAGGAGCGCGATCTCTCGACGCAGCAGGCCCTCAACCTCTGACCCATCCTTGATCTTGGCCGCCTTCGCGCTTGCCCTAACTGCCTCCACAAGTCGCGTTGCGGTGCTCACGCCAACATCCGCACTGATTAAAGCCTCCTCGAGCGACTCCCACGCCTCGTCGTCCATTGAACTGCGCCCGGAGACGCCGGCAAGCGCCCCAGCGAATGCAGCGCGCGTGCGCCCAAGCCGATCGCGCAAGCGCAGGGGCTCGGCTTTAGTCGCCTCGGCTTTAGTCGCCTCGGCTTTAGTCGCCTCGGCTCTAGTCGCCTCGGCTCTGAGCGCCTCCTCGAGTTCTTCCTTGCTATCGAGACCGGTATCCGTGCCCCCCTCTTTAAGTTCAACGGGGGGCGAGATGATCGCCTGATCGGGATCAGGCTCAACCTCTTGTGCGTTAATCGGTGTCTTGGTCTCCGGCGGAGCAAGCAGCGCGCTCTGTGACCTGCGAGCAATCGCTAAGCGGTATCCAATGACGACCAACGCGACGGCTGCCGCAGCAACCAACACGACGATAAGGACTAGCAATAAATTCGACATCGGGGGCGATGCTAACTGCCCAACTCCGTAATGCCTCCATGCGCGGGCGCTGCCGGTGCTTTAGCAACGGCAACTCCGGGTGCCGGCTGTGGACCGAGTTGCCCTAAGCCGGGATCGATCCCCGCATCATCAAGGGCCTTCTTCACGTGGGCACGCAGGGCTCTCGCTACGACCCATTGCTTGGTCGCAACGGTGCGAATACTGATGCGCACCAATATCCGGTCAGCGCTAATCGACTCGATACCTAATACCTCTGGCGAGAGGAGGAGCGCATCGGCTACCTCGGCGTCGGAGACGAGTGCAGCGCCCGCCGAGTTCAAAGCCCCGATGACTATATCCATCTCGGTTTCATATGCGACCGGCACATCAAGATTTACAACGGCCCACTGCTGAGTCTTATTACCAACGCGCCGTATCTCGCCGTTAGGCACATACCAAACGACTCCGTCTACATCACGCACCCGCGTTACTCGGAGAGTCACATGCTCAACAGTGCCGGTAGCTGAACCGAGATCTACAACATCGCCGACACCGTATTGGTCCTCCACAAGCATGAATGCGCCTGTGACTAGGTCTCTCACCAATGCCTGCGAACCAAATGCAAGCGCAGCCCCAATTATTCCGACACTTATCCCTAGCGCAGCGAGGCTTATGCCGAGCAGTTGCATGCACATGACTACAGCAGTAGCCCAGACCAACAGGCTGACAAAACTCCGCAGAACAGTCCCGATTGTATTTGCGCGTTGCTCGCGCCTAAGGCTTGCTTCGGCCGGAGTTAATAGGCTGATTCCAGTGCGCTTACCTAATGCAGCGAATCGATCGGCTGCATCCGTCGAGATGTGCTTCACGAAGTGACGCACGAGGACTCTGAGTATCCGCGTCACAACCCACGCAATGAGAAGAATTAGTGCGATTCGAAAGGGCTTGGCAAGAATCTCGGCAGCACGCGCCGCCCCCGAGGAATTTGTTGCCTCGTAGACGACTCTGCAGAGCACTCCCTGATCGCCGAGGGGTCCACACACCGATACTGGCGCAGGCGCAGCAAATTCAGCTGCGCGATTTACGGCGAGAGTAATCACTAAGAGGCCCTGAGAATCACTGAAGGACTATCTCCCCGCGCATTCTCTGGCTCACAACCTTCGTGGAGCCGCCTGGAGGCATGGAGACGCCAAACATGCAGTCACCAGCCTCCATCGTGCGCCGTTGGTGAGTAACGATCAATAGCTGCGCTTCGTCGCGGAACTCGCGCACAAGATCTAAGAAACGATGCAGGTTCACATCGTCTAGCGCGGCCTCTACCTCGTCTAGTAAGTAGAAGGGAGATGGTCGTGATCGGAATACCGCAAAGAGGAATGCAAGAGCGGTTAAGGATCGCTCTCCACCCGATAGCAGTGATAGGCGCTTTGTGTTCTTGCCTGACGGGCGCGCCTCTATCTCGATACCGGTCTCCAATAGGTTGCTCGGGTCGGTCAAGAAGATCCGCCCGCTTCCCCCGGGGAAGAGTGTGGTGAACAGGTCGGTAAAGTTGCCCTGAACATCATCAAAAGCCTTCTCAAATACAGAGATGATCTCTTGATCAACAGCCTTAATGACGCGCTGAAGTTCGCGACGAGACGACTTCACGTCCTCAAGTTGCTGCTGCAGAAAGTCGTGGCGCTCTTGAAGAGCGTCGTACTCCTCGAGCGCTAGTGGATTGATCGGCCCCATGATCCGCAGCTCTCGGTCGAGGTCTCTACCTCTACCCGCAAGGGTTGAATCCTCTGGGGCAATCGGAGCCTCAACATCGAGTGTTGCTGATGGCTCGCAGTCGAAGTCGGCACGGATTCTCTCAACGAGAGTCTCGAGGCGCATGCGAGTCTCCGCGTCCTCTACCTCTAAGCGGCCTACCTGCTCGCGAACAACTGTTAGAGACCGCTCGGCCTCGACTCTCTCGCGTCGTAGGTCACCTAGGCGACTACCTGCCTCGCTCGCTCTCTCGCTTCGGCGATGATGCTCACCACGTAGGCGTTCGAGCGCAACATCAATCAGCGAAGTGCGCTCAGCGAGACGAATACCAACCTGCGCAAAATCACTGGCACGCATCGCCAGTGAGGCCCTGCGACTCTCCGCTAAGGCCTTTGCCTCCGGATCCTTTGCAAGTCTCTCCTCGACTGCGCCGAGGCGGCGCTCTAGCCCAACGCGTCTCTCCTCAATTGCAGCAGAGGCAACCTCTGAGTCTCTGCGGAGCGCAGTTACCGCTGCCTCGCCGGCCTCCAACTCAGCTCGTTGAGCCATGCGTTGCGCTAATAGTTCGCCGGCATTGCGCTCAGCTTTCTCCAGCTCTGGAAGGGCGGCTTCGATCTCTGCGATTCGCGCACGATCATCAATGAGGGCGGAGCGCTGAGTGAGAGCACCCTCCTCCAAGACGCGCCTCTCCTCGGCCCTCTCAATTATCTCGCCATCAATACGAGAGAGCGAAGCCGCTCCATTCTCTAGCGCTATCGCATTAGACCTATTCGCTTCACGAGCAAGTTCTTCACGCTCTCGAGCGCTTCGCTCAGCTGCGCGCGCTCCGTCTAACGCTGTTCGCGCAGTGGCGGCAGTCTCTTTCGCCTGCTCAGCCTTCTCGCGAGCCTCGTCTAGAGCGCTCTGGGTAACTCCTGCTGATTCATCTGCACCAATTCGCCACGCTGATCGACCACCAAATCGGTCACCAGCTCGCGTAACTGCAACGACATCGGGGCGCAGTAGTGCGGCATCTAGAGCACGCGACCAGTCGCCGTCGACCAAGATGTGCCCCGCTAAAAGGCGAGCCAAGACAGCGTCTAGACCTGGAAGAGAGGTGCGCACGCAGTCAACGAGTGCACGCGTGCCAGCGGGGACCATCTCGCCCTGCACCGACTGAACAGAGGAATCAACGACCAGCAACAAGGCTCGGGCATCACCGGCTACAAGACTGTCAAGAGCAAGGCGCGCTGAGTCCCCTCCCTTGACGACAATCGCGCGCATCGCATCACCTAGCGCACTAGCGACTGCCGCCTCGGTCCCTGCCTCTATTGAGAGATGATCGACTAGAGGGCCAACGACACCAGCGAGACCATCGATGCGAGCAGCGCCTGCTGCATCACGTGCGCTATCCAATGCAAGTGCCAGTGCCTCAGAGCGCGCCGACCATCTGCTCGCCTCGGCCTCGGCCTTACGCAGCGCCTCTTCAGTTGCTTGTGTAGATAAGACTGCTGCTTCAAATGCTGATCGCTGCGCAGTTGCGTCTGCCACCAGACTCTCTGTTCTCTGAGCAGCCTCAGCCGTGCTCGTCTGAAGAACTGCTTGTTCAGCGCTTAACCGGACTAGCCGCTCAGCAATCTCTCGTGCGCGAGCATCAAGGCGCTCTGGCTCCTGCTCACTACGCCCAAGCGCATCGCGGCGCGCGGCTAACTCTCTACGGGCAGCCTCCGCTGCTCCGGCGTCTGGAACTGCTGCTTCTTGGGCCTGAAACTCCGAACGGCGAAGAGCTGCCTCGGCCTCAGCGGATGCGATACCTGCTGCGGTCTGAGATAGAGCGGCGGCCTCTTCATCAACAGCTGCGAGTTGCTCCCTTAGAGCACCTACCTCCGCAACGAAGTTATCGACAACGCCTTCATCGGCAGCGGCGCTCAACTCGCGCTCGACATTGCGCTGCTTCTCAGCAAGGAGGGCTCCAATCCCTCGAGCCCTCTCACGAAGTGCCTCGATGCGAGCAAGCATGCTTGCAAGGTCGCCGTGGCCAGCAATGGTAAGCAATCTCTCTGCGTCAATTACCGAGAGGTCTAGGTCGCGCAGGCGAGCCTGTAGTTGAGCATCTTCGTCGGCAAATGAAGCACGCTTCTCGACTATACGCTCACCTTTTGCGGTCAGAGTTCCAAGTTCGACTCCGGCTAGGTAGGTTCTAATCGCACGGAGTTCATCTACTAGCCCATCGTGGCGACGCGCGGCATCTGCCTGCCTCTGCAGCGGCGCTAGCCCTCTTCGAACTTCACGAAGCAAATCATTGAGACGAAGGAGGTTGCCCTC